>NZ_JARRCW010000001.1:4220000-4410000 GCF_031501865.1 Pseudovibrio sp. M1P-2-3 | reverse complement strand
TATAATGGGTCAGCGACTTAATTTAACGAGCAAGCTTAAGCCGATAGGTGTATGCGTAGCGAAAGCGAGTCTTAATAGGGCGTCTTAGTTCGTTGGATTAGACCCGAAACCGAGTGATCTAGCCATGAGCAGGTTGAAGGTGCGGTAACACGCACTGGAGGACCGAACCCACGAATGTTGAAAAATTCGGGGATGACTTGTGGCTAGGGGTGAAAGGCCAATCAAACTCGGAAATAGCTGGTTCTCCGCGAAATCTATTTAGGTAGAGCGTCCTGTGAATACTCCTGGGGGTAGAGCACTGGATGGGCTATGGGGGCTCACCGCCTTACTGATCCTAACCAAACTCCGAATACCAGGAAGTACTGCAGGGCAGACACACAGTGGGTGCTAACGTCCATTGTGGAGAGGGAAACAACCCTGACCGCCAGTTAAGGTCCCTAAGTTATGGCTAAGTGGGAAAGGATGTGAAGATCCCAAAACAACCAGGATGTTGGCTTAGAAGCAGCCATCATTTAAAGAAAGCGTAACAGCTCACTGGTCTAAATAAGGGTCTTTGCGCCGAAAATGTACCGGGGCTCAAGCCATACACCGAAACTGCGGGCTTGTCTTTGACAAGCGGTAGCGGAGCGTTCTGTAAGCTGATGAAGGGATACTCGCGAGAGATCCTGGAAGTATCAGAAGTGCGAATGCTGACATGAGTAACGATAAAGAGGGTGAGAGACCCTCTCGCCGAAAGTCCAAGGGTTCCTGCGCAACGCTAATCGGCGCAGGGTTAGCCGGCCCCTAAGGCGAGGCCGAAAGGCGTAGTCGATGGGAATGCAGTTAATATTCTGCAGCCAGTGGGTAGTGACGGATGCCGTGTGTTGTATCTCCTTATTGGATTGGAGGTGCAGCGAAGGCGTTCCAGGAAATAGCTCCCACGCTAAGACCGTACCCGAAACCGACACAGGTGGACAGGTAGAGTATACCAAGGCGCTTGAGAGAACTGTGCTGAAGGAACTCGGCAAATTGCTCCCGTAAGTTCGCGAGAAGGGAGCCCTATACGAAGGCAACTTTGTATGGGGGGCACAGAATTGGGGGTTGCGACTGTTTATCAAAAACACAGGGCTCTGCGAAGCCGCAAGGCGACGTATAGGGTCTGACGCCTGCCCGGTGCTGGAAGGTTAAGAGGAGCTGTGCAAGCAGCGAATTGAAGCCCCAGTAAACGGCGGCCGTAACTATAACGGTCCTAAGGTAGCGAAATTCCTTGTCGGGTAAGTTCCGACCTGCACGAATGGCGTAACGACTTCCCCGCTGTCTCCAGCACAGACTCAGTGAAATTGAATTCCCCGTGAAGATGCGGGGTTCCTGCGGTCAGACGGAAAGACCCCGTGCACCTTTACTACAGCTTCACACTGGTATTCGTGATGACATGTGTAGGATAGGTGGTAGACGTTGAAACCCAGGCGCCAGCTTGGGTGGAGTCATCCTTGAAATACCACCCTTGTCCTCATGGATATCTAACCGCGGTACTACAATATCCGGGACCGTGTGTGGCGGGTAGTTTGACTGGGGCGGTCGCCTCCCAAATGGTAACGGAGGCGCGCGAAGGTAGGCTCAGACCGGTCGGAAATCGGTCGTCGAGTGCAATGGCATAAGCCTGCCTGACTGCGAGAGTGACAACTCGAGCAGAGACGAAAGTCGGTCATAGTGATCCGGTGGTCCCTCGTGGAAGGGCCATCGCTCAACGGATAAAAGGTACGCCGGGGATAACAGGCTGATGATGCCCAAGAGTCCATATCGACGGCATTGTTTGGCACCTCGATGTCGGCTCATCGCATCCTGGGGCTGGAGCAGGTCCCAAGGGTTTGGCTGTTCGCCAATTAAAGCGGTACGTGAGCTGGGTTCAGAACGTCGCGAGACAGTTCGGTCCCTATCTGCCGTGGGTGTAGGAAATTTGAGAGGATCTGTCCCTAGTACGAGAGGACCGGGATGGACGAACCTCTGGTGGACCAGTTGTGGCGCCAGCCGCATTGCTGGGTAGCTATGTTCGGAATGGATAACCGCTGAAGGCATCTAAGCGGGAAACCAACCTCAAAACTAGATCTCCCTTGAGAGCCGTGGAAGACCACCACGTTGATAGGAGGCATGTGGAAGAGCAGCAATGCTCGAAGCTGAGCCTTACTAATAGCTCGATCGACTTGATCACTCCCATTAAGCTATACCCAAACATAAAGACTTAAAACAAAGATCCGCCTGACAAGCAAAGCGCATGTCAGACAAGCTGATCGACAAAAAACGACCAATTCCAGTTGCTTTTATCCTGCCCGGTGGCTATGGCGGGGCGCCCCCACCCGATCCCATCCCGAACTCGGCCGTGAAACGCCCCTGCGCCAATGGTACTTTGTCTTAAGACACGGGAGAGTAGGGCGCCGCCGGGCATGATAAAAGCAAACAATCTCTCAAAATGAAACAGAACAACTAATCCAGAATTGACGCGGGGTGGAGCAGCCCGGTAGCTCGTCAGGCTCATAACCTGAAGGTCGTAGGTTCAAATCCTACCCCCGCAACCAAAATTATTCAAAAAGGCCCTGAGCAGAACGCTCAGGGCCTTTTTTGTGCGTCAACACCACCAACGGCATTTATGATTGACCTACTCTATAGTCTTGAGCCTTTATACTGAAACATATCCAGCTGCCTTGAAGTAATTCCAACACTCTTGGGGTGTGAACAGATCGCATATGTCACCCAGAGCCTTTATCAAGGTCTCAAAGGTTCTGGCTTTCATTCTGCGTAGGTGTGCTTTGAGCTTGGAAAACGCCATTTCGATAGGATTGAGATCAGGAGAATAGGGCGGCAGAAAAAGGAACCAACACCCGCTTTGTCTGAGGGCCCTTGCGGCTTCTGGAACTTTGTGTGTGGACAGGTTATCCAGAATGACCACCGTTTTAGGGTGCAAGCATGGAGCCAGTTGTGTCGTGATATAAGTGGTGAATGCCTTGCCATTCATGGCCCCGTCCAGAACCCAGGGCGCAATGAGTCCCTCGTGGGTCAAACCGGCGATAAAGGTCTGGTTCTGCCAGCGTCCAAACGGCGCTGTGTCAAGGGCTCGTTCCCCTTTAAAGGCTCGGCCTCGCAGCCGGGTTAAATTCGTTTTAACACTGGTTTCATCGAGAAACACCAGTCTCTCAGGCAGATCACGCATTATAGGCTGACGGGTGTGGCGCCATTCATCTCTGGCATTTTGTACATGGAGTTTGCCACGCTCGGTTGCCACCAACGATTTTTTTTATAGGTGTAGCCAAGACGGCGCAAAGCCTTGGAGACGGAAGTATGGTGAACCCTCACTCCCTCAGCCATGAAAAGTGCATCACATAACTCCATCAACGTGATATCTCCGTCTTGATTGACCAGCTCGCGCAAGAAGGAGAGGTAGGGCTCCAATTTTCCGCCTCCCTTTGGGCGCCCTGTCCTGACCGGGATTAAACTCTGCCCCTCCCGAACTTTACGGGCCAAGCGAGATCCTGATGCTGGAGAGATCAGCAGGCGGCGTGCTGCTTCACGCCCGCTCATCCCGGATAAAATGAGCCTTTTAAAGCGAAGGCGTAAATCAAGTGAAAGTGGCCGGCCCATGTGATCTCCTCCCTAAAAGGAGTGAATCACAAATCAACCTGATTGGGAATCCCCAATCGATTCAGCGTTGCGCCTCATTGCTTTAGCCCAGTTTCTGCAGCCGATTGATGTGATGGTGTGGGGTTATTGAACAAGCTTGTCCCAAGCGTTACAGGCAGCGTCGACGATTTCCTGATAGTTTTCAAAGGTTCGATTAGAAAGCCAGTTTCGCTGTGGTATGCCAACTCGCCGGATCCATCTGGACCACCGCGTGTGCCCTTTTGGCGATGTTTAGGTTGATCTCTTCCAGATGTAACTGCATGGCATTTGTATTTACTTTGGGCAAAACAAGGTCTGCCCCTTTGCCGAGACGGGCCAGATGGCCCCGAACACATAGGTTGATTGATAGCGTCCATCGCTGGGATCCCGTGGTCTCGCTCCTTTTTTTGCGTACCTTTCAAGTGAGGCGGAGCGGTGTTTCCCTCCCTTGACTGGGCTTTACAGCGTTGCTTTTGGCGCCAGATCCAGGTCCAATGTGTAGTTGTAGAACGAGCAACCATAAGCCTGCGTCCCGCTGCACTTGCTGACATTCCTGTGTCCAGAAGAGTTACAAGTCGTTTCCGTAAGCCTCGTGAATATGATTTCTCCATTTATACCGACCTCCCTAAACGGCAGGCGGATTGAGTCAGAAAACAACCATAAAGGGAATCCTATGACTTTAAGTGAAGCAAGGTGACTCCAGTATGAGCCTGCTGGCATCTGTCCTTAATACGGCGATTGTAGGAGCGAAATTCAAATTATCTAGGGTTATATAAACAGAAATAAATTCAGAATAATATTCTTTTAAATTGGCAAAGGTTATGCCGTGCAGTAGGATCTACGTATTACTAGTTAGAATCGGGATGTCGCTGCATCAGTTTTTGTATGTGGTGGGTGGAACGAGGTGGTATGAAGCATACACCTATTGAGCACCTGCAGGCACTTGCAGGGAATAAGTTGAAAACCAGATCGACGCCTAAGCAGGCGCGAGCTTTGGCTCGCCTACAAGGAATTCTGGTGTCTACAGCGCAAGTTTTGGAGCAGCATGCACCTGCTGATCTTTCCACGTCGCTGATTGCAGAGCATGCAAAGATTCCCGTCAGTTCCATATACAGGTATTTTCCGACACTTGAGGAGTTACTGGACGAGCTGTACGAGCAGTCTACAGAGCAGCTCCATGCACGGCTTATGGATTCAATGTCCGGCTGGAACTCGGAGGCGAGTTGGAAGGACAATTTGCTTCGCACTCTGGATATTATTCGCGAGTTCCTCAATTCGAGGCCGTTTTATCGTGCTTTGCATCTTTTGATTATGGCTCAGCGGGGACCTCAAACGGTGCACGAAGAGAGGCATGTTGCATTTATTCAGTTTCTTACCGATCGTTGGGAAAATGGGCTGGACGGTTTCTCTGGGGGGGATCCAGAAGTGGTGGCCCGCATTTGCGTGCAAATGGCTTTGACCTTGGAGGATTTGGTCGCCCGCCAGACAGATTCTGGTAAGGAAGCTATTTATTTCAACGAGTTAAATAGGGCAATTGAGCAATATCTGGGGCATTATTTGAAACCCTAGTTGAAGAGTTCATGGAGTTTGGGGGAGGGAAAAATGTTAGGGAGAGTGTCGGCTGTAGTGACAATACTGCTTCTCATTGGTGCCGGTGTTGGGGGTGCTGCGTATTGGGGAACAGGTGGAGGCGCAGTTCGCCAAGTGAATGCTATGCCAACTCCCCTTGATATTTCCAGAGCCCAGATACTCAGGCCGGCAGATGCCGCACTGTCCCAGATTTACGGGCGTTCGTGCATGCTTTGTCACGCGCAGGTTGATAGTCAAGCTCCTTTGACAGGTCATGAAGCTGGGTGGGTTTCACGATTTTCTGAAAGGGGTGAAGAGGGGCTTTTACAATCTGCTAGAGACGGGTTTGGAAATATGCCTGCAATGGGCCTGTGCACGGATTGTACAGATGATCAGTATGTTGCTTTGATTGAGTTTATGGCTGGCCGGGGGGACCACAAATGACAGTTTCACGCAGAACTCTTTTGAAAATGGGTGTGGGGGCCGGTGCGCTGTTGTCTGTTCCAGTTGGAATGCAGGCGCACTGGAGCAGCAAGGACTTTACCCGAGAAGATTACTCCTCCTCAAGGCCTGAGGCTCCTGAGGGGCGCAGGGTCTGGCAGAACTGGTCGGGGCGGTTTTCGGCAACCCCGAAGGAAATCTATTCAGCTCCTTCAGAGGAGCAGCTGGCTGAGAAAATTGCCAGTTGGAATGGCCGGATTCGTCCAATGGGAAGCGGGCACTCGTTTATCGACTTGGTGCCCACTCAGGATATGATGATTGATGTTGGGCGGTTGTCAGGACTTCGCAGTGTTGACAAGGAAAACAAGAGGATAACCTTTGGGGCGGGCACACGCTTGCGGCAGGCAGCGATGCTGGCGGCCGAGCATGGTCTGGGCTTTCCCAACCTTCCCGATGTTGATGTGCAAACTTTGGCGGGCTCGTTCAGTACTGCAACTCACGGGACAGGGCGGGACCTGGCGGCCCTTCATGATACCGTGAAGAGCTTCAGGATTATTACGCCAAGTGGTGAAATTCTGGATGCCTCCAAAGACAAGAACCCGGAGCTTTTTGAAGGGGGAAAAGTCTCTCTTGGATCTCTAGGTGTCATCACGCACTACACATTGCAGCTGGTAGATAACTACGCTTTAACACGTAAAATATACTTCCTGCCAACTCCGGAAGTTATTGAGCGGATCTATGATCTTTCGTACAGTCACCGGAATTTTGAGTTCTATGCTATTCCCAATTCCGGCTATTCTGCCTTGATTACCCATGATCTTCATGAGGGGGAACTTCTGGGCCGCCCACCAAGTCAGGATGAGGATTTTGTTCTCACGCTCAAGCAACTACGGGATATTCTGGGGTGGTGGCCGTGGTTAAGGAAGACGGCATTTAAAGCTTATGTGGACTCTCTTGTACCGGAAAGCGGTCTTGCAGAAGTGGCGACCGACGAGTATTGGAAACTGCTTTCTACTGCGCGCGTTACGAAAATGAACGAGATGGAATACCATGTGCCTGCTGCAAACGCGCAGAAGGCAGTTCGTGATGTTGTTGCTGCCATGGATAGCAGCCGCGAGAACTTCTACCCGATTGAAGTCCGGTTCACTGGCCGTGATGATGCCTGGCTCAGCCCGTTTAATGATAGCGTCAGATGTTCCATTGCTGTTCACACGCTCCATAGTGAGAGCTACGCTCCCCTTTATGATGTGGTTGAGCCAATTGTTCGCAAGTATGATGGTCGCCCACACTGGGGCAAACTGCATTCGTTAGGAGTGAACGAACTGAGCGAACTCTATCCGAAGTTTTCGCAGTTCCAAGAGCTTAGACGAGAGTTTGACCCTACGGGAAAATTTTTGAACAAACGGGTAGCCAGAATCTTTGGAGCGGACGAAAATGGCCTTGTTGAGACCTGAAGAACGCCTAGTTTCAGGTTTCAAGGGAATGGAAAAGTCTGATGATGACTATTTCCGGCAGGTCAGTGCGTCGTTGAAGGCGGCGCAGGTTTGTCAGCCCACCTTGATAATCGACAGAAAGCGCCTTGATCATAATATTGAGGCGGTCAAGGCAGTGCTCAGTCGTGGTTTAAACCTGCGTATCGTCGTAAAGTCTTTACCGTCCTCGCCTCTCCTGTCTTACTTGATGGAAAAGACAGGAACAGAGCGGTTGATGTGTTTTCACATACCGTTTGTTTTGGAGGTGGCCAGACTTTTTCCTTTCAGTAGTATTTTGTTGGGCAAGCCTATGCCAGTGGAAGCAGTGAACTGGTTTTATGGGCAGCTTAAAAAACATGGGAGCGGCTTTTCTCCGGAAACGAACCTCCAGTGGCTCATCGATAGCTTTGAGCGCCTTGAAGAATATGAGGCGCTGGCAGAGGCGCTCGGTGTTACCATGCAGGTTAATCTCGAGATTAACGTGGGCTTGGAACGTGGCGGGTTTTGTACTTCCCGCTTTGAGGAGTTCCACAAAGCCCTAAGCTTTATCAAGTCCTCGCCGCATCTTCGGCTCTCAGGCCTCATGGGCTATGAAGTGTTCATTGTCCATCTGCCATCCATAATCTGTACTAAGGAAGCGGCTTTTGCAGCGGCGAGAGCGAAGTATCAGGTATTTCGCTCTCATGTGGAGGAAATGTATGCGCCGGATGAAGTGGCTCAGATGACCTTCAACACAGGTGGCAGCAACACCTACTCTCTTTATGAAGATGCCGTGCCCGCCAATGAGATATCGCTGGCCTCGGCTTTTGTGCAGCCAGAAGATTTTGACCGCAATACTCTTGCTCACCATAAACCAGCGGCTTTTATTGCTGCGCCCATTTTGAAGGTGATGAACAAGCCCAAACTCCCCATGGTGCCCAAACTCTCGGCGCTCATGCGTATTGTTGGTCGCTTACCGCAAAAGTCCTGTTTTATTTATGGGGGGAACTGGTTGGCAACCCCCTGTTTCCCAAAGGGTATCAGCCGTTCAAAAGCCTTCGGGCATTCCAGTAATCAGGAAATGTATGACCTGCCTGCAAACAGCGGAGTGAAGGTGAATGATTTTCTGTTTTTCCGCCCAGCCCAAAGTGAAGCTGTATTTTTGCAATTTGGTGACATCGCCGTGTTCGATGGCAGTGAAATAACGGAGTACTGGCCAGTGCTTCGGCAAAATCATTAGTACGAGAGGCGTTATCATGCTGTTTATTTTATTGCTGCTTATACTTCCCGCCCTGATTATTATACTGGCACAAAAGGTTCCTATTTTAGACCGTATCGGGGTGGTTCCACTCACATTTGCACTGGGTTTTGTAATTGCTGCGCTGGTTGAACCAAGCTCATTGGGCGATGAGCAAAGCCTGATGAATATGCGTACAAGCCTTGCCGAAGTAAGTGTCGCTCTTGCCTTGCCTTTGATCTTATTTGCCTCCAATTTGCGTAGAGCATTCAGCGAAGCTGGCGGCGCTCTTCTTGCAATGGCGACAGCAGCTCTCTCTGTGGCTTTGGTCAGCTTTGTCGGCGTTCTTTTTTTCTCGGGTCAAATCGACCAGATCTGGCAGGTCTCGGGCATGGCTGTTGGTGCTTATACCGGCAGCGGTGTGAATATGGGGGCCATCAAGACTGCGATAAATGGAAATGAAGAAGTCTTCCTGACGATGGTGACCTATGATTTCATTTTTTCGGCGATTTATATGCTCGTTATCCTCTTTTTTGGCCAGCGGATAGCAGGGTTGATTTTAAAGCCCTATGAGCCCAAAGGATCCCATGGCGAGGAAGGACTTTCCGGTATGGAGCATATGGCAGATGAGACTGCCCATGGATACAAGCTGTTGCTTAAGCTTGCGATGTTACCCGAAACGTTTCTCTCCCTTGCATGCACCGCGCTTGTAGTGGCAGCTTCAGTGGCAATTTCAAAAATGTTTCCAGAAAGCCTGTCTTCAATAGTCACCATTCTTGCTATTTCCACGCTCGGCATTGCAGGTTCCATGGTTCCGCAGCTGCATAAGATCAAGACAAGTTTTCATCTGGGTATGTACTTAATTCTGGTCTTCTGCCTCACCACGGCTACTATGCTGGACTGGTCTGTTTTCACCAATATAAACTGGTCGCTGGGAGGATATTTTGCGCTCATTCTGATTGGATCCATGTTCCTTCAGGCTTTCCTGTGCTGGCTGTTTAAGGTGGACCGGGATACCTACCTGATTGCCTCGGGAGCATCCATTATGTCAGTGCCGTTTATTCCGTTAATCGCAGGAGCTTTAAAGAACCGGGAACTTCTCATCCCGGGAATTGCCATTGCGGTGCTGGGTTATGCTTTTGGAAACTATCTGGGTGTTTTGGTGGCAACTGCCAGCCGTTCGATTGTTGGCGGGTAGGTGCGAAGATTTGCGCTAGCGGGTACAGAGCGCCATGGGATGAAATGGCGCACTGAATGGCTTTAAAGTTTCCCCGTATCTATGAAATACTCTGCAGTTCAAGCGGCTTGGAACATTTGAGCTTGGGTTGCCTTTTGTAATAGTGTGGGTGAAATGTTGAATACAGCATTTGGAGCACCCGCTGCTGCCCAAACACTTTCGTATTGCATGAGGTGGCGGTCCATCCAGATCACAGGTTGCTTCAGGTGGCCGATCGGTGCAACGCCGCCAATTGAAAAGCCGGTTTGCTCACGAACCTTTTTCGGATTGGCGCGGATCAGACTTTCCCCAAATATACTTTGAACTTCGGTGAGGTTCACAGTATGAGCACCGCTCACCAGAAGCAGCTTTAACTCCTCCGTTTCAATTCCTTCGAATATTAGGGATTTAACAATTTGGCCAACCTCGCACTTGCATGCGTTGGCTGCATCTTCCGCAGTGCGGGTTGTGGTGGGCATAAGCTGAACATTGATATTTAAGCCCAGTTCCTGAGCAGCATGTTTAACTCGCTCTGTACTTTTTGACATAACCTTAACCCTGAAATTTTTGAAAAAATAAATTAGGCCGATCTTTAATATAGTGAACGAATACAAACCTGCGACAAGACTGCGGACTAAAATAACACTAAAAATGGAGAGGAGACGGTATTTTATCTCCTGTATTGATGTTTGGTCGGAACTCCCAGCTTTAGAGCAAGGTGTTTAGTTCAGCAGTCATAAGGTACAATCGATAGTTTGTGGTCTGGGTACCGGATCGGCGCTTCACTTGTCTGGCATGACTCAAGGAGTTTACCAGACCTTGCCACAGATTCCGCCGTTATTCTGCCAATGAGCTGGGATTCAAACATACCGATTAGTATTAGGTCCAGCCTCTATTCTGGGACTTTCTATCTTGCTTTGGCTAAGCTTTTTGAAGGTTGCCCGATTTTAACAGAGCCCTAACTGTTCGCGGATTTGCGTGGGAGTGACGCCTTGTGCACGTAGTTCTCTGAGAGATAGGGAACGTTGTGATTTTGAGAGTTTGTAACCCTCGCTGTCTTTGATGAGTTTATGGTGGTGATAGACCGGATCGGGCAAGCCCAAGAGGTTTTGAAGAATGCGGTGAACGCTCGTGGCATGGAAAAGGTCTGCGCCGCGAACGACATGGGTTACACCTTGAAGGGCATCGTCCACGACAACTGACAGGTGGTAGCTGGTTGGGGTGTCCTTGCGAGCCAGCACCACATCCCCCCAAAACTCTGGGTGGGCGGTCAGAGCGCCTGTTTCACCTTGCGGGCCTTTGCCTTGTTCGTTCCACTGTAGAGGGCCTCCAAGCATTCTAATAGCCGTGTCCATGTGTAAGCGCCGCGTGCAGGGTGCGTCCTCGCGTTGATATCTGGCCCGTGCTGCTTCGTCCAGCACCACAGATTCCTCCGGGTAAAGGGGCGCGCCATCCGGATCGCGGGGCCAACTGCGACCAGTTTGTTCAAAGGTGGATATGAAGGCTTTAAGCTGCGCTCTGGTGAGATAGGCACGGTAAACAAGCCCTATTCCCTCCAGCTGTTCAATGGCATCATGGTAAGCATCAAAGTGCTCTGACTGTTTACGGGGAGGCTGGTCCCACTCCAGACCAAGCCATTCCAGATCCTCCAGCATGTGCTGTTGTAGCTGGGGTGTGCAGCGGGCTTGATCGATGTCTTCTATGCGCAGGAGGAACTTTCCGCCGGTTTCCTGTGCCATCTTGAAATTGAGCAGAGCCGAATAGGCATGCCCCAAATGGAGATAGCCATTGGGAGAGGGAGCAAATCGAAAAACAGTTGAAGACATGAAACAAAATACTTCCCGCAAAACCATAGACGGAACCGTTGCTAAGATACATAAAAGAGAAAGGCAATTGGCAGGAGTGGAACTTTTTGAGTACGATTGAAGCCTTAGAGCGCACCCTTTCGGATTTACAAAGCCTGATCCAGTTGGATGAGCGTCTGGCGGCAGTCTATGAAGTGGCAGGAAATGTGCCCGATAGATCTCAACCGGCCACCTTTGAAGGCTTGAGCCATATTATTGTGGGGCAACTATTGTCTGTGGCAGCTGCAAATTCCATTTGGCGGCGTTTGCAAAACGTGGTTGTGCCTTTTGAACCGGACATTTTCCTAGCTAAATCAGATGAAGAGCTCTTGGGAGCAGGGCTGTCCAGAGCCAAATTGAATACTCTATCTGGACTTGCCCGCGAACTTCAGGATGGCTTGGATCTGGGGGCGTTGAAGGAACTGTCCGTGGAAGAAGCCCACAAACGCCTTTGTGAAATAAAGGGAATTGGGCCTTGGACTGCAGATATATTTCTACTTTTTTGCGCGGGGCACCCAGATATCTTCCCTAGCGGGGATGTAGCGCTGCAAAACGCTGTACAGGATGCGTTTGGCCTTGATGAACGCCCTTCGGCCAAACAGTTGGGTGGTATTGCACAAAAATGGTCACCCCATAGAGGAGTGGCTGCAAGACTACTCTGGTCCTATTATAAGGCCCGAAAAGATGGGCGTGAAACCATGCCAGTGTGAGGCGAAGATGCCCAAGACAGTAGATGACAAAGGAATTCGATTTACTCCCACAGATGAAGCTGTGGAGCATTTGATAATTATACTTCATGGCTACGGAGCCACAGCGGAAGACTTTGCGTCTTTGGCGCTCTTCTTATTTGATAATCTGGAACACACTGCAGTGGTTTGTCTCAATGCGCCGGAAGTAAGTGAAAACAACCCGGAAGGGCGGCAGTGGTTTCGTGTTTGTGAGTACATCGAGGAAGCCATATGGAAAGATGTTCAGGCTGCACGTGGTTATGTGGACCGCATGATAGATGAAGAGCTGAGCAGGTACGGTCTTGAAAATCATGATCTGGTTCTCGCCGGTTTCTCTCAGGGCGCAATTGTTTCATTGCATAATGCCATACGTCGGCCTAGCCCATGTCGTGGAGTTATGGCGTTTGCTGGGGCGATGACGAAGTATGAAACGCCGCAGGGAACCGGTATAAATAAATGCCCTGTTTTGCTGGTTCATGGAGAGGATGATGATGTTTTACCCTCTCACTACTGTCAGTCAACCTCGACCCTATTGGAACAGGCAGACTTTGATGTTGAGTGTCATATTCTTAAGGGACTTGATCACGCTATAGACCTACGCGGTGAGCAACTGGCTCTATCGTTTTGCCGGAGGCTAAATCTTGGTGCGCCAGAGAGGCCTGTTTCTAACAAAAGGAAGTAGAAAACCAAATTACTGGAATAGCCTAGCAGCATAATCGCAGGTGAAACAAATGAACAATGGGCTAGAGGTGAGTAGGTCGCTTAGGCCCAATGCCCATCTATATGGGATATGCTCATCTAGAAAGGCTATGCCTCAACAGAGGAAGCCAGCTGTGACGTTAAGGGTGCCTATCAACCGGTGTTAGAGAAAGTTGTCCAATTGCCCCTGTGTCTGTGTCCTGTTATACCGTGGCACAACGAATAATTTCAGTCTCTTAATGTGTGGTGATCGAGAATGAGTGAAATGCGTCTTGTTGTGGTTGGGGCAGGTGGCAGAATGGGCCGCGCGCTCATTCAGGCGGTTACCGAGGCAGAGGGTACCGTTCTGTCTGCAGCGATTGAACGTCCGGAGTCTCCCTATATCGGGCAGGATGCAGGTGAACTCTCCGGATGTGGTAATCTGGGCGTACCGATTTCTTCTGACCTTGATGATGCACTTGCAAACAGTGACGGCATTCTGGATTTCACGGCACCAAAAGCTACTTTGGCTTTTTCAAAACAAGCGGCTGCGCGTGGTCTCGTTCATATTATCGGAACAACCGGTATGAGTGGTACTGAGGAAGAGAAGCTTCAATCCGTTAGTAAGGGCACAAAGACTGTAAAGTCGGGCAATATGAGCCTTGGGGTCAACCTGTTGGCTGCATTGGTTCGCAAAGCCGCTGCTGCGCTTGATGATGATTTTGATATTGAAGTTCTGGAGATGCACCACAAGCATAAGGTGGATGCACCGTCCGGTACCGCTTTGCTGCTGGGGGAAGCGGCGGCTGAAGGTCGTGGTATCAACCTTGAAGAACATTCGGTTCGTACACGAGATGGCCAAACAGGAGCCCGCCCCAAAGGGGATATCGGTTTTGCCACATTGCGTGGAGGCTCCGTTATTGGCGAGCACACAGTCATGTTTGCAGGGGAAGGGGAGCGTATCGACCTTTCCCATATTTCTAATGACAGACAGATTTACGCCCGCGGCGCGGTGAAAGCGGCTCTTTGGGCCCGCAAGCAGCTCGCAGGCTTTTATAGCATGGCCGATGTTCTCGGTCTTTCACAGTAGAACTCCAACCTCCCAAGGAGAGAATAATGGAACGTCTTTTGGTTCTGGTCCGCCACGGACAAAGTGAATGGAACCTGAAAAACCTGTTCACCGGCTGGAAAGATCCAGATTTGACAGAACAGGGAGTTTCAGAAGCCATTGCAGCGGGTAAACAGCTGAAAGAGCTTGGACTGGAGTTTGACCTTGCTTATACTTCCGTTCTTACCCGTGCCCAGCACACTTTGAAACTGATCCTCGAGCAGCTTGGTACAGAAGACTTGCCAACAACCCGCGATCAAGCCTTGAACGAGCGTGATTACGGTGACATCACCGGCATGAACAAGGATGAAGCCCGCAAAGAGTTTGGAGAAGAGCAGGTTCACATCTGGCGTCGTTCGTTTGATGTACCTCCTCCCGGTGGTGAAAGCCTCAAAATGACAGCCGAGCGCACAATTCCTTACTTCAAGGAAAACATTCTGCCAAAGGTTGTTGAAGGCCAACGCGTTATTGTTGCCGCTCATGGCAACTCCCTGCGCTCCTTGATCATGGAGTTGGAAGAGCTGACTCCGGAACAGATCCTGAAACGTGAACTGGGAACCGGTAAGCCGGTTATCTACCGTCTGGATGAAAACGGTAAAGTTCTGTCAGTAAAAGACCTTGCTGACTAGAGCAGAATAAATGGAATAAAAAAAAGCGACCTCAGGGTCGCTTTTCTTTTTGGTGCGTGCATAGTGTCTTTCTCAAATAATTGGGCTTTGGAGCGCGTTCCGTTTGATTGAGTTCAATCAAACGACAAGAATTCGCTCAATATAAACAAGTTAGAGTACACAGCGTGAATGCGAATGAACGCGATGTGCTCTAATCTCTCAAGCTGAGGAAAGTACTTCTCGTGAAGACAATTGGTATCCTTGGCGGTATGTCTGCCGCATCAACACAGATCTATTATCGGTTGCTTTGCCAATTGACACAGGAGCATCTGGGTGGGCTTCATTCTCCAGAACTTCTCATCCGTTCGCTGGATTTTGACAGAATTGAAAAGCTGCAAGCAGCTGACCACTGGTGGGAGGCAGGAGAAATCCTGAACAGGGAAGCTCTTGCCTTGGAAAGAGGCGGGGCAGATTTCATTATTTTGGCCACCAATACAATGCACAAGCTGTCCGGTCAGATGATGAATGGCCTATCCATTCCCTTTATTCATATTGCAGAGGCAACGGCGCACTCCATTACGGAAGCGGGTTTGGTGGCACCGGGGTTGATGGCAACTGCTTTTACGATGGAGCAAGACTTCTACACGGGGAAGCTTGTGGAGGCAGGGCTGACACCGATTATTCCAGAAGAAGCCGACAGGCAGAATACACACAGAATTATATATGAAGAACTGTGCAAGGGGATCACTGCCAAGGATAGCGAGGCTGAATATATAGCGATAGCCGAGCGTTTGGTGAACAGGGGGGCTGACTGTCTCATTCTGGGCTGTACAGAAGTGGGTATGCTAATAAGCGAGGCCAATGTCTCTGTCCCCGTATTCGATACAACGCAGATACATTGTGCTGCAGCCCTGCAGTATGCACTGGAAACAAAAATGTGATTGCAAGCAGTGACCTCAAGTGATCTTGGTCTCATCTGGAGTGAGCTGCGTTTGAGTTGATCCTGTCAAATGATAAGAAATAAGTGTGTTGCGTGTGTTTAATTAATAGCAACCCGCTCTAATTGCTTCGTTAACTCTCTTCAGGATTCTATTTCATGACTTATGGTTATTTTGATAACGATTTTGTGAATAAATATTTAGCCTGGATATATGAATGTGATCTGATGGTTTGTAATAACAAGTAATTACGTATAGTTAAGTTGATATATTCTTGTATTTATTAATGGTATTTGTTTAGTATTTTATTAGATGTACTGATGTTTATATATATTTTTTGGTATATGTATGGTTTTTAATGAAGTAAATTTAATTTTATCTATTTTGATTGTTGTATAGACGTCTTGAGTGGAAATTTTCCAGTATTACTGTATTATTATAGTATTACTGGATTAAGAAAGGAGTTGATACGAGTATTAGATTGAGAATGGAAGTGCCAGCCTTTGACCACCTGATTAGTATCTTAAAAGAAAAAGAAAAATGAAGAGCGAAACACTTAAATCGATAACCCAAGTCAAAAAAGCCTCTGTCTATTCATGGAACTCAGAGCCAACGTTTATGGCGCCTGAAATTAAGTCTATGGCAAAGCTTGTGATTACTGTTGTGATTTTTCTATCGCTCCTTATTATTTGGAATCAGGTGAGATGGAGGCTGTTGGAGGTGAATCCAAACTTAAGCCTGCTCGTTAGTACTTTCAATTTCGTCATCATAATGTCCCTGTCGTGTGCAACCTATTACTCCATTTCGAAACTCCCGATAACTTGGGAACGCTTTGGATTTAAAAAGAGTAAAATTGGGAGTCAGCTGATTTGGGGGGTAATTATTACCATTCCGATTTTGGTTCTCATGTTAATTTTGAGGGTGTTTATGTACCCCAATGAGAACCCTTTTGGAATTTATCTGCTTAGTAAAGGTAACTTCAACTTTGTTGATGATGTCCTCAATATCGGTCTATATCTTCTGATCTTAAGCCCATTGCAGGTTTTTATCACCCGTTGCTGTTATCAGACCACGATTACTGAGGTACTTGGGCCTAATGATCGTAAAGTACAAGCATTGGCAATTTTAACAGTTGCCATCGGTTTTGCGGCGTTTCACGTGCCCTATGGGCTTTCTCTGGCGGCGGGTGCCTTTGCAACTGCAGTGTACTGGGGGATATTCTTCGAGCGGCACCGGTCATTTTTGGAACTGTGCACAAGTCATGCACTTTCCGGCATAGCACTATTTCAGTGGTTTGGACTGCTCCGAACGCTCTAACTTCTTCTTACTTACTGTCAATGCGTATACTAATCCGAAAATTAGTATACGCTTTTCTCATTTATACCTACAGCTCAAAACCTGATTGGAGCGCTACGTTTTTGAGCTGTTTTTCTGGTCTTGCTCCAACATGTGTGATGACCTCGGAAGCACAGATGCAGCCAAGGTCAGCACACTCTGCAAGGCTTAGTTTACGGGCAAGACCCAGCATGAAGCCGGAGGCAAAAAGATCACCAGCACCTGTCAGATCCACCACGTTAACACCTTCTGAAGCTGGAACATGGACGATTTCTTCTTTGGAAATCGCCATGGCGCCTTCTGCGCCTAATGTTAAAGCGGTGAGCGGGCAATCACGTTTGGCTGCGGCAATGGCTGTTTTCAAATCTGCGGTTTGGTAGAGCGCTTTCAATTCATGCTCATTTGCAAAGATCAGGTCAACGATTCCCTCTTTAATGAGGCCATTGAACTCATCGTGAAAGCGGTCTACGCAAAAGCTATCGGAGAGGGACAAGGATACCAAGCGCCCTTCGGAATGGGCAATCTCTGAGGCCTTAATAAATGCTTTCTTTGCCATTTCGGGGTCCCACAGATAACCTTCCATGTAAGTTATTGCGGAAGCCTTCACTATCTCAGGGTCAATATCTGCCGGTGATAGCTTTGTGGCAGCTCCCAGGTAGGTGTTCATGGTACGCTCACCATCGGGTGTGATGAGGATCATGGAGCGGCCAGAGGCCATTTCCCCTTCAGCCAAAGGAGGCGTGTTGAAATAAACGCCTGTTCCGCTCATGTCGTGGGCATAGTTGCTGCCCACTTCGTCATTTGAGACCTTGCCGATGTAGGCAGGTTTGCCACCCAGTGAGGCGATGCCAGCTGCAGTATTGCCTGCGCTACCACCTGAGATGCGGATGGTTTGTCCCATGAGATCGTAAAGACGCAAGGCTTCGTTTGTGTCTACCAAACGCATTGAGCCCTTATGCAGGTTCTGGGTAACCAGAAAGTCATCCTGAATATGGGAGAACACATCTGTAATAGCATTTCCGATACACAGGGCATCAAATTGGATCTCGGACATATATCCACCTCATAGCTGGAGCCCGCGTTCACAGGTTCCAGCGCGTGTCGTCATAGGACAGCTTCAACGAGAAATAGTAGGGCCCGCTGTGGCTATCAGTTAAGAGTTCGGGTTCGGTCTCAAGGCGCGGTTAGCCTCCGGTTCCGATATTTTTTCGCGGAACGGGCTGGCATTGTAAACACCTAGAATTTTCAACTCTGCTGAATAGAAGTTTAGCTCTTCAAGAGCAAGGGCAACATTGGGGTCATCTGGGTGCCCTTCCACATCAGCATAGAACATGGAGGCAAAAAACTGTCCTTCCAGCTGATAGGATTCCAGTTTTGTCATATTTACGCTGTTGGTGGCGAAGCCTCCAAGACTCTTATAAAGGGCGGCGGAAACGTTTCGCACCCTGAAGATGAAAGTGGTGATTGTCTGCTGGCCCGTACGAACGGTTCTCCTGTCATCGCGGGAAAGAATGACAAAGCGCGTAGTATTGTGGCTCTCATCCTCAACGTCTCGCGCAATGATTTCCAGATCGTAAACATTTGCCGCCAGCTCAGGGGCGAGTGCACCCCAGTTCGGATCGCCTTTTTCTGCTATCTGGCGGGCGGAGCCTGCAGTGTCTGCGCCAACAACGGCTGTTATTTTGTTTTCACGAATAATATTGCGGCATTGGCCCAGCCCCATGACATGGCTCTGCACATGGGTGAGGTTCTTCAGTTTTGCCCCTTTTAGTCCCATGAGCTGAAAACGGATTGGCATGAAATATTCGCCAATAATGTGAAGGCTGGATTTAGGTAGGAGATGGTGAATATCTGCAACGCGGCCTGCCACCGAGTTTTCAATGGGAATCATGGCAAGGTCGGCTTGGCCTTCCTCCACTGCATGGAAACAGTCTTCAAATGTAGCGCAGGGAATTGCATCAAAGTCAGGGTAGACACTGTTGCATGCCATATGGGAGTTCGCACCAATTTCGCCCTGAAAGACGATTTTCCGTTGCTCAGACATTTAATAATCCAGTAGAGTTAAGTGTTTCGATAATTATTTTTAGTGGGTTCCAAGATCTTTGAGAAGCAGCTTGGCGCAGAATACGCGCTTTGGAAAAGGATTTTTTCTCAGTAATGATGGAAGTTGGAGGAAGTCCTTGAGGTCCTCGTGAGGTACGGCGCACTGCTAAATTTATGGAAAGCCTATAATGCACTTTAGCCACATGTGGCAAATCAGCGCATTTGCTGAGCTTTCCACAGTCGCCTAGAGTTGAGTTTTCTGCATTTTTTACATGCAGCTTTTGGGAGGAAGTGCTTGTCATAGTCTTTCCATATCACTGGAAACGCGCTGGTTTTTCTAAATTAAGCAGAAAATACTCCCTGTTGCTTTTTTGTTTTTACCACCAGAACGGAACACACAAAAAGAATGGGGATGCGGTGACCTACAGAAAATCACCCAGAATCCTATGGACAAAATGTGAGGCTTCCCTGTAGTTTCGCCAAAAATCTGAACTTGCCAGCTTTGGTCCGCCTGTCGGGGCGTGGACCATGCACAGCCAATATCGGAGCCTACTAGGATGGATTCGTTTGAATTGAACAAAATTGCGGGGGCAATTCTGTTCGCTTTGGTCGCAATTATGGGAATTGGTCTCGTAAAGGACATCATTTTTGCGCCGCATAACGACGAAAAGCGCGGTTATCAAATCGCGGTTGAAGAGTCCGGCAGCAATAATGATGTTGCGAAGGCTGAAGTGGCCAAAGAAGAGCCAATCTCTGTGCGCCTTGCTTCTGCTTCTATAGATGCCGGTGCCAAGCAGGCCAAAAAATGTGCCGCTTGTCACTCTTTCGATCAAGGCGGTCCCAACAAGGTTGGCCCGAACCTTTGGAATATTGTTGACCGTAAGCCAGCTTCCGCAGACGGGTTCTCTTACTCTTCAGCAATGCAAAGCTACTCTGAAACGCACGCTGGCTGGACATTTGAAGATCTGGATCAGTTTGTGGCAGGACCAAAGAAAGCGGTTCCTGGAACAACCATGGGCTTTGCTGGTTTGAAGAAGCCGGGCGCCCGTGCGGACCTAATTGCTTACCTGCGCTCTCTTTCTGATAGTCCAGCGCCAATTCAATAAGCTACTTTCTGATTTTCAAACTTTCAGGAAACACCCAAAAGGCCGGAGCAATCCGGCCTTTTTCGTTATCAGCCTTGGCGATGGTAACGATTTTTCTGCAAACACCTGTTAAACTTGCAATATGTACTCCATGGTTTGCTCAATAGACAGGCGAGGGAGGATCTGTTCAAATCTATGGAAAAGCTACGGCGATCCGTAATTGGCCACATTTGCAATTGAGTATTAGGGGCTGTGATAAATTTGGGGTGTTGCATGGGTTTGCGTCTACTGGGCTGTTTTTTTGTTTTATTTGGTGGATGTCTTTCTGGAGAGGTTGCAGCCCAGGCTGACACTTCGGATGAGCCTCAATGGCGATATGCCTCATCTTTGCTCAGCACACCTAAGTATGAAAAAGATTTCAAATATTTTGACTATGTGAACCCCGATGCCCCCAAAGGTGGGACTGCGCGCCTTGCGGCTACAGGCACATTTGACAGTACCAACTGGGTTCTGCCAAAGGGAACGCGTGCCGCTTACTTACCGGTTATCTATGATACTCTCATGGTCTCATCCATGGATGAGGATTCTGTTGAATACGGCTTGCTGGCAGAAGCACTTCAGTACCCCGAAGATTACTCATGGGTGAAATATCAGTTGCGCGAAGGTGCGCACTGGCATGACGGTGTTCCTATTACACCAGATGATGTGAAGTGGTCCTTTGAACAGTGGACTGCGCTGTCTCCCCAGTACCGCTTTTACTATCAAAATGTGCAGAGCGTCGAAGTTACGGGGCCTCGAGAAGTTACCTTTACTTTTGACCAGAAAAATAATCGGGAACTGCCGAAGATTGTCGGTCAGATAACGGTTCTGCCAAAACACTGGTGGACCGGAAAGGATGCAAAGGGCAAACAGCGTGATATTTCCAAGGGGACCCTCGAAGTTCCACTTGGCTCTGGTCCCTATCGGTTGGGTTCCTTAGTGGCTGGCAAGTCGCTTACTTATGAGCGTGTGCCGGATTATTGGGGGAGGGACCTCCCTGTGAACGTGGGCCAAAACAATTTCGATAAAATCCGCTTTGATTATTACCGGGATGAGACAGTAGAGCTGGAAGCCTTTAAGGCAGATCAATTTGACTGGCGGCGAGAAGCAACAGCAAAGAACTGGGCAACTGCCTATGATACCCCTGCGGTTCGCAGCGGACAAATTATTAAAGAAAAGTTCATCCAGCTCTCTCGCGGGCGTGGTTTGATGGTGGGGTTCATACCCAACCTGCGTCGGGAGAAGTTTCAAGATACCCGTGTCCGCAGAGCCCTGAACTATGCGCTTAACTTTCAGGAGATGAACCGGACAATCTTCTTTGGACTTTATGATCGCATTAACAGCTACTTTTTTGGAACAGAGCTTGCCGCCAGAGGTTTACCCGAAGGTCTAGAACTACAAATTCTGGAAAAATACCGAAGCGAACTGCCTGAAACCGTTTTCACAACTCCCTACACAAACCCTGTTGCCAATACGCCAAAGGAAGAGCGTCAGAACCTACGCAAAGCGCTTAGTTTGTTTAAAGAGGCTGGCTACGTGCAAAGGAACAGCAAACTGGTCAATGCCAAAACCGGTGAGCCGTTTACCATTGAATATTTGATGAATGGGAACAGGTTTGAGCGGATTGGTTTGCGCTATCAGACTAGCCTGCGTAAAATTGGAATTGAACTGAAGCTTAGGACAGTTGATAGCTCACAATATGTTGCACGGTTACGCTCCCGTGATTATGATTTTATCTACACTGGTTGGGCGCAAAGTCTTTCACCGGGAAATGAGCAGAGAGACTACTGGGGCTCTGCTGCTGCGGATGTTGAAGCCTCACAAAATTATGCCGGCATCAAGAATAGCGTAATCGACGATCTGGTCGCCCGTCTTATTCAAGCTAAAAACCGAGAAGAGCTGGTTGCCATGACACGGGCGCTGGACAGAGTGTTGCTGGCACACAACTATGTGGTTCCGGGCTGGACCTCTCTTTATGCCTTTGTGGCTCATTGGGATCGCTTTGGCAGGCCAGAAAAGCTCCCGGAATATGCCATCGGCTTCCCTGATATATGGTGGTACGATCAAGAAAAGGCAGCCAAAATCGAGAGGCAGCAATAATGTTCAAGTGGCATGTCGATCGACGGCACTTTCTTAAACAGGTTGGCATGGGCGCAGCGGCGTCTCTGCTACCAGTGGGAGCAGCTCCGGCAAGGGCAAACTGGGGCTCTCATGGTCTGTCCGTGTTCGGGGCTCTCAAGTATCCTGCTGATTTCTCAAACTTTGATTATGTGAACCCAAAAGCGCCGAAGGGGGGTAAGATAAGTTTGACGGCTCCCGATTGGAGCTTTAACCAGAGCCCGCAAACTTTTAATAGTTTCAATAGTTTTATCCTGAAGGGAGATGCTCCCCCCCGGATGGAACTGTGTTTTGATAGTCTTATGGTACGTGCGTTTGATGAGCCCGATGCTGTTTATGGCCTCGTTGCAGAAACGGCCCTGATAGCCGAAGATGGAAATACAGCTACATTCAATCTGCGCTCGGAAGCCAAGTTTCATGATGGGTCGGAACTAACTTCTGAAGATGTTGTTTTTTCTTTGGAAACGCTCAAGGAAAAAGGGCATCCACTCATCAGAACATTGCTTGCGGAGCTTTCAAAGGCTGAAGCGCCAGACAAGAAAACCGTCGTCTTGACGTTTTCCGGCAACCAGTCACGTCACCTCCCGCTACAGATTGCAACACTGCCAATTCTTTCAAAAAGATATTACACGCGCTATGACTTTTCCCAGTCTACGCTAACGCCGCCCCTGTCCTCCGGCCCTTACTCCATCGGTCGGCACGAGATTGGGCGGTATGTGGAATATAAGGCAGTAGAAGACTGGTGGGCAAAAGATTTGCCAGTCGTGCGGGGGCATAACAACTTCAATACCATACGCATAGACTTCTTTCGCGACAGGCAGACCGCTTTTGAAGCCTTCAAAAAAGGGAACATTACCTATCGCGAGGATTTTTCCTCCAAAACATGGGCCACAGAATACTCATTTCCAGCTGTGGTAGACGGTAAGGTCGTAAAGCGGGAGTATGAGGATAGAAGGCCCGCAGGGGCCCAAGGCTGGTTTTTCAATACACGGCTTAAGAAGTTCTCCGACCCGCGCGTCAGGCAGGCAATCGGAATGGCCTTTGATTTTCAATGGTCAAACGAGGCGCTGTTTTTTGGCCTTTATTCGCGAACCCAGTCATTCTTTGAAAATTCACCCATGAAGGCGATAGGACTACCTGAGGGTGAGGAGCTGCAGCTTCTGGAGAAGTTTCGTGGGAAGGTTCCGGATACCGTTTTCGGCGAAGCCATTTTGCCGCCGGTGTCAAATGGTTCGGGACAGGATCGGAACTTGTTGGCGCAGGCCTCGGAGCTTTTTGTGAAGGCAGGTTATACCCGTTCCGGCAATACACTTCTGGACCGCTCCGGCGACCCAGTGACGTTTGAGTTTCTCTCTTCATCGCAAGTCTTTGAGCGCATCGTGCTTCCCTACATCAAAAATCTGCGCCTGTTAGGGGTTGAAGCTACATTTCGTGTTGTTGACCCTGCCCAATATCAGCTGCGTCTCAATACTTTTGATTATGATATAGTTTCCATGCGATATGCCACCGAACCAACGTTGAGTGAGGCTATTCGCCAATTCTGGGGAAGTAAGCAAGCAGGTATAGAGGGGAGCTATAATCTGGCGGGGATTACTGACCCAGTTGTTGACCAGCTTATAGATATAGCGCTTTCGGCTCAAAGCCGTGAAAAAATGATGATAGCTGCCAGAGCTTTGGATAGGGTCCTGCGCTCTGGATACTATTGGGTTCCACAGTGGTACAAGCCGGTTCATACCGTGGCGCTCTGGGATATGTTTGGAACGCCGAAAACATTCCCCGAATATAGTTTCCCGGTTGAAACAACATGGTGGGTGGATTTGGAAAAAGCCGTTCGCATCGGCAAAGTGGACTAGGATACTTATAGAATGGGCGCTTATATTCTGCGTCGTTTGTTGCTGATGATTCCAACACTTATCGGCATAATGGCAATTAACTTTATCATCATTCAATTCGCGCCCGGTGGGCCTGTTGAGCAGGTGATCGCCCAATTACAGGGCACAGCTGAATCAGCCACCTCCCGTATTTCGGGGGGCGGTGGTAGCGCAATGCCTATGGAATTGGGGCGAGCAGAGAGTTCGGGTTCATCGAACTCTGAGTATCGCGGGGCGCAAGGGCTGGATCCGGAGTTCATCAAAGATCTGGAAAAGCAGTTTGGTTTCGATAAGCCACCGCTGGAGCGGTTTGGCCTGATGCTTTGGAATTATGCCCGCTTTGATTTCGGGGAGAGTTACTTCCGTGATATTTCTGTTCTGGATTTGATCAAGGAAAAATTGCCCGTCTCCATTTCGCTTGGCCTCTGGATGATGCTCATATCCTATTGCATCTCTATTCCGCTGGGCATTCGGAAGGCCGTGAAAGACGGAACATCTTTTGATGTCTGGACCTCGGCTGTGATTGTGGTTGGATATGCAATTCCCGGCTTTCTCTTTGCTATCTTGCTGATTGTTATTTTTGCGGGCGGATCGTTTTTCGACTGGTTCCCTTTGCGCGGGCTGACTTCGGATAACTGGGAGAGCTTATCGTGGCCTGCAAGGATTTTGGACTATTTCTGGCACCTTGTTCTGCCCATAACCGCCATGGCGCTTTCCGCCTTTGCCACCACAACGCTTTTGACCAAGAATTCGTTTCTGGATGAAATTCGAAAACAGTATGTGCAAACGGCGCGGGCCAAGGGTTTAACTGAACGACAGGTGCTTTACGGTCATGTGTTTCGCAACGCCATGTTGATTGTTGTTGCGGGTTTTCCCGGGGCGTTCATTTCAGCATTTTTTGCCGGATCACTGTTAATCGAAACGATTTTCTCTCTTGATGGTCTTGGGTTGCTTGGATTTGAATCCATTATCAACCGCGATTATGCCGTTGTCTTTGCAACGCTATATATCTTTTCTCTTTTGGGACTTTTGGTGAATTTGATCTCCGACCTTACATACACATGGATTGACCCTCGAATTGACTTTGAAAGTCGGGAGGTTTGATCATGGACCCTGAACTGGAAAAGAAGCTACAAGATAAAGGGTATGAGACGATCAACCCCTTAGCCGAGCAAACGCAGCCGCCAGAGCGTCAGCGTCTTTCTCCCATCAATCAGCGCCGCCTACGAAATTTTAAGGCAAATCGCAGGGGATACTGGTCCTTCTGGATTTTCTCCGTTCTGTTTATTCTCTCGCTCTTTGCAGAGTTTATTGCCAACGATAAGCCCATTCTAGTGTCTTACAAGGGTGAGCTTCTCATGCCCGTTTTTGCGGAGTATCCAGAGGAGAAATTTGGCGGGTTTCTGGCAATAACCGATTATCGGGACCCTTTTATACAAGATGAAATTGGCAGCAATGGCTGGATGATTTGGCCGCCTATTCGCTACTCCTATAACACTGTGAACAATGAAATACCGGTTCCCGCTCCCGCCCCTCCATCATGGATGATGGATAAAGCCGAGCGCTGTTCCCAGTATGCGCAAGGGGCGAGTGACCCGAACTGTACCTATGGAAACTGGAATTGGCTTGGTACAGACGATCAGGGGCGCGATGTGGTTGCCCGCCTAATATATGGCTTTAGGATCTCTGTCCTTTTTGGTCTTGTGCTTACTGTCGCTTCCTCTGTGATTGGTATCGGGGCTGGGGCAGTGCAGGGGTATTATGGCGGCTGGATAGACCTTGGCTTCCAGCGCTTTATTGAAATATGGACTGCAATCCCGACGCTTTATCTAATTCTGATTATATCTTCAGTGTTGACGCCGGGCTTCTGGATTTTGTTTACAATCCTTCTTGCCTTCTCATGGGTTGCACTTGTAGGTGTGGTGCGGGCAGAGTTCCTGCGTGGCCGAAACTTTGAATATATATCTGCAGCAAGGGCGCTTGGTGTGTCCAACGGTGTCATCATGTGGCGGCATCTGCTGCCCAATGCCATGGTTGCAACCTTGACCTTCATGCCCTTTATTCTCAATGGCTCCATCTCAACTTTAACAGCATTGGACTTTCTCGGCTTTGGCTTGCCGCCGGGCTCTCCCTCACTTGGGGAAATGCTGGCGCAGGGGAAGAACAACCTGCAAGCGCCATGGTTGGGGTTCTCAGGATTTATAGTTCTATCCGTTATGTTATCTCTTTTGATTTTTACTGGTGAAGCAATCCGCGATGCCTATGATCCACGCAAAAGCTTTGACTAGGCGAGGGGATACTATGACAAAGAACAATAGTGTGCTGCTTTCCGTTAAAGAGCTCAGCGTCGCCTTTTCTCAAGGGGAGGGACGCAACATTGCTGTTGATCGCATTTCCTTTGAGATCAGACGAGGTGAAACCCTTGCCTTGGTTGGTGAAAGCGGATCAGGAAAGTCTGTATCCGCGCTCTCGGTGCTGAAGCTGCTCCCCTATCCCACTGCAAGTCATCCGACTGGCTCCATCCACTTTGATGCTCAAGAGCTCTTGAAGGCCTCGGACAGCCAGATGAGGAAAGTGCGAGGGAACCGTATTTCCATGATCTTTCAGGAGCCTATGACCTCCTTGAACCCTCTGCATACGGTGGAGCGGCAGATCTCGGAAATCTTGAGGGTACATCGCGGCCTTGGAGAGACCAATGCGCGCAAACGCGTGTTAGAACTGCTGGAACAGGTTGGTATTCCCGAACCCGAAACTCGGCTTAAATCCTACCCGCATCAATTGTCGGGTGGTCAGCGCCAACGTGTCATGATTGCCATGGCACTGGCGAATGAGCCGGATTTGCTGATTGCAGACGAGCCAACCACAGCCCTTGATGTGACTGTGCAGGCACAGATTCTGAAGCTTTTGAAGGAATTACAACAGCGCACCGGCATGGCGATGCTGTTCATTACGCATGATCTTGGAATTGTGCGGAAAATTGCCGATAGAACCTGCGTCATGACCAATGGCAAGATTGTTGAGGAAGGAAAAACCTCCCGTATTTTCGAGAACCCGCAGCATGCCTATACAAAGCATCTCTTAGCGGCGGAGCCGAAGGGGGACCCGCCTGAAACAGACGCCAGCCAACCGGTTATAGTTCAAACGAAAGACTTGAAAGTCTGGTTCCCCATCAAGAGAGGTTTTCTGCGTAAAACCGTGGGCCATGTGAAGGCGGTGGATGGCATTGATATAACCATCCGACAGGGGCAAACACTGGGTATTGTGGGGGAAAGCGGCTCAGGGAAAACAACGCTGGGCCTCGCGATTTTGCGGATGATCTCATCGCAGGGTGGCATTTCCTTCGAAAACAATTCGATCGCTGAATTCTCATGGAAAGAAATGCGGCCTCTTCGGCGTGACATGCAAATTGTCTTTCAAGATCCATTTGGTGCGTTGTCACCGCGTATGTCGGTGGCTGATATCATTGGAGAAGGGCTCAAAGTTCATTTCCCGTCCATGTCTGCGGCTGGCAGAGACAGAAAAGTTGCAGCCTCGCTGGAAGAGGTTGGGTTGGACGCAGAAACGCGCCATCGCTACCCCCATGAATTTTCTGGGGGGCAGCGGCAGCGTATCTCAATTGCGCGTGCAATGGTGCTGGAGCCCAAGTTTGTGATGCTGGACGAGCCCACATCGGCGTTGGATATGAGTGTTCAGGCACAGGTAGTCGATTTGCTGCGAGAGTTGCAAAGCAAGCATGGGCTGGCTTATCTGTTCATTTCCCACGATTTGAAGGTTGTGCGCGCACTTGCCAACGATGTTGTGGTTATGAAGCAGGGCAATGTGATTGAGGCAGGGCCATCACAAACAATCTTTGAGCATCCGTCTTCAGAATATACCAGAGCCCTGATGGCGGCAGCCTTTAACATGGAAGCGACAGAAAGCGGGATTGTCTCCAGTTAAGGCGGTTTGCGTATTAATAGAAAGACCTTGCCGCTTTTACTCTTTCTGTACGTGTATCTCTACCGAAAAACGGCCCTTCTTCGGGGGGACACTGTAGAGGTGTTCTGTATGGCCCCCTGAGTTTATTGGGGCCATACTTGTTTCAGAGCCAGCGGCGCACTCGCTGGCAGTAGTCTTCGTAGTCTTTACCGAAAAGCTTTTTCAAAGCTTCTTCTTCTGGCTTGATCTGAAACATGTTCAAATAAAATACGTAGATCAAGAGTGCCAGAAACGCTGCCATGCTGGACAGGTAAATGGACCAGCCGACGAGAATCAGGAGCATCCCCAGATACATGGGGTTGCGTGTAATACCGTAGATGCCACCTGTCACCAGTGCTGAAGCGCTCTCGGGCCTTGTCGGATTGTGCGTGGTTTGGTGCTGCCCAAAACGCCACTTACCCATTTGTACGAGGACGCAGCCTGCTATTGCGAATGTGAGAAATCCAAGAACTGCGATGAAATGCGGGAGAGGGTAGCCAGGTATGGCCTTGGCCAGCGCCCACATGAGGCCTGCTGTCACGAATTCAATTATGAGTGGGTGGACTTTTAGTTCCAGAAATTTCATCAAATGCGTCCCGAAGTAAACAAGAGCTCAATAAAATACAAATGCAAGCAAACTCTTTGCGTGTAATTATGGCGAAGGTACGCTCTTATCGGATAGCCCCATTTTTAAGTTTTTGGAGCCTTCAATCGTTAGCGGGCAGGAGGTTAAACCTCCATACCTGCAATTGCCGTTGCAAAATCCTTTGCCGAGAACGGCTCAAGATCGTCAACGCCTTCGCCAACTCCGATAAAGTGCACCGGCAGGCCGTATTTTGCTGCAATTGCAACAAGAATTCCACCGCGTGCAGTTCCGTCCAGTTTGGTCATGATAAGGCCTGTCACCCCAGAAACCTTACCGAATATCTCAACCTGATTCAGCGCGTTCTGGCCGGTTGTGGCGTCAAGGGTGAGGAGAACGGTGTGCGGAGCATCAGGAAGCTGCTTCTTGATAACGCGTACAATTTTCTCCAGCTCGTCCATGAGTTGGGTTTTGTTCTGCAAGCGACCCGCCGTATCAATCAGCAGAACATCCACATTCTCCTCGGTGGCTCGTTTTACTGCATCAAAAGCAAGTCCAGCAGCATCTGCGCCGGTGTCTCGTGCAATTACTTCCGCGTTGGTGCGTTCGCCCCAGACCTTAAGCTGCTCAACCGCCGCTGCGCGGAATGTGTCGCCCGCTGCAAGCATCACCTTTTTGCCTTGGGTCGCCAACATGGAGGAGAGTTTGCCGATGCTCGTGGTTTTCCCGGTGCCATTTACCCCAACCATCAGGACCACGTGGGGTTTATGGCCGGTTTCAAGGTTAAGTGGTTTTGCGACCGGCTCAAGAACACGCTCTACTTCGCTTGCGAGGATTTCCTTGACCTCTTCACCTGAAATTTCTTTGTTATATCGGCCTTCTGCGACCTTTTCAGTAATGGTCATGGCCGTATCAACGCCAAGATCCGCCTGAATGAGGATATCCTCCAACTCTTCCAATGTTTCCGCATCAAGCTTGCGCTTGGTGAAAATGGAAGAGATCCCCTCGCTCAGTGCAGAGGAAGAGCGCGAAAGGCCCTGTTTTAATCTCTGGAACCAGCCAGACTTTTTGCCAGTTGCCTCAGTTCGCGCAGGCTCTTCGGCCTCCCCAGATATCTCAGGTCCTGAAGGTTCTCCAGCTCCTTCAATTTCTCGAGATTTCTCAGGTACTGCGGGTTTTCCTGCTGCTTCTTCATCCTGTTTCCCCTCCAGAATTTCCGAGAGTACGTCAGTAGAAGGGTTTAGCGTTTCAGGTGTCAGGTCAAGCGAAACATCTTCATCGTTGCCAATGGTTGGTGCAGGCTCTGCAATTGGAGCAGCATCAACCACCTCTGGCGTATTACCTGCAGACATAACTTCAATGACAGGTTCGGAAGCGGAGGGCTGCGGCAGTTGATCGGCAACCTTTGGCGCTTCTATCCCCTCATCAGAGGGGGCAAGCTGCTCTTGTTCCAGAATGTCTTCAGTACCAGAGGTCGTTTCCAAATCAGAAGCAGGCTTTTTTTCAGGCGCTTCACTTTTGCCTCGGAATAACCCTCTGAAAAATCCGCGCTTCTTTTCGCTCATCGTTAAATTGTATCCTTGGCGTAAAATCTAAAGTGTAGAGGTAATAGACTCTGCAAGCAGGTGCCTGCTGGTATGGCCTGTAATACGTGCCTTTACAATACTACCCGCTTCTTTTGCATCAAGTTCAACCAGTGTGAACAACTCTGTACGTCCAAGGCCTTCCTTCTCCACCAGTACATCACGCAGTTTGCCAACCTCTGCTTTTAACAGGTCTTGCAAAGCACGTTCCCCCCGTTCGCGAAGCCGTCCGGCTCTTTCCTTGATAATGTTTCGAGGCATCTGGGGCATACGCGCTGCTGGCGTGCCAGGGCGTGGTGAAAATGGGAACACGTGCAGGTATGTCAGGTCACATTCATCGACGATTTTTAAAGTGTTTTCAAACATCTCCTCGGTTTCCGTCGGGAACCCTGCAATGATGTCGGCACCAAAAACAGCGTCAGGACGCGATTTACGGACATCCTCACAAAAGCGGATTGTATCTTCGCGGGAGTGGCGCCGTTTCATCCGCTTCAAAATCATATTGTCCCCTGCTTGCAGAGACAGGTGTAAATGTGGAAGCAGGCGCTGCTCGCCCGCGATAGCGTCCATCAAGGCATCATCAGCCTCTATACTATCGATTGACGATAACCGTAGGCGTGGCAGGTCGGGAACCAGAGACAAAATCTTTTGCGTCAAAGTGCCCAATGTAGGTGTGCCTGGCAGGTCTGCTCCGAAAGATGTGATGTCGACACCGGTGAGAACGACTTCGTTATATCCGTTATCAACCAATCTTTTGATTTGGTTGATAATCACCCCCATTGGCACACTGCGCGAATTGCCGCGGCCATAGGGAATAATGCAGAATGTACAGCGGTGATCACAGCCGTTCTGGACCTGTACAAAGGCACGGGCCCTGCCTTGCAGCCCATCGATCAGGTGACCAGCTGTTTCGCGCACGCTCATAATGTCGTTGACGCGGACCTTTTCGCTTTCGTCAAGCCCGAACTGCGCAACGCTACCATAGGAGGCACGCTCCAGTTTTTCAGAGTTTCCCAGAACTAGATCCACTTCATCCATTTCAGCGAAAGTGGAGGATTCTGTCTGGGCAGCACAACCTGTTACGATGATGCGCGCCTCGGGGTTTTCGCGCCGTGCTTTGCGAATGCTCTGGCGTGCTTGACGCACTGCCTCGTTGGTAACTGCGCAAGTGTTGATGAGAACAGCGTCTTTCAGTCCCGCTGCCTCTGCCTCGCTCTTCATTACTTCAGATTCGTAGGCGTTCAGCCGGCAGCCGAAAGTAACCACATCAATTGTCAAGGTATTGGCTCCGTGACCACATCTCCCGCAGCGGTCTTTTTATAGGCAAGGCTGTCCAAATCCAGCATGCCTTCAAATTCAATTGTCGTTTCGCCGGTCATGAAAATGTGATCATCACTTTCACGCCAGTCAATGAAGAGAGGTCCACCGGGCAGAAGAACTGTCGTCTGGCGGCCTGTCAGTTGTTTGCGTGCGGCAGCCACACCCACAGCGCAGGCTCCCGTACCGCATGCCTGTGTCAAACCCGCGCCGCGCTCCCAAACGCGCATGCGTATTTTGTTTTCTGCAAAAACATGGGCAATAGATATATTGGCCTTTTCAGGAAAAATCGGGTGATTTTCCAGCAGGGGACCGAGTTTTTCCAGCTCATGAGCATCCACATCCTCAACCCAAAAGATTGCATGGGGATTTCCCACATTAACAACGGAAGGGCTATGGAGAACGGGGGCATCTATGGGGCCGATTTGTAACTCGATTGCCCGGGTATCGGCAAATTCTTCGGAAAGCGGAATCTGGTCCCACTCAAGCCGCGGCGTTCCCATATCGACTGTTATAAGGCTATTTGACGACACCTTTGAAAAAGCAGTGAGAAGCCCTGCGTTTGTTTCAATAACCACGCTATCTTTACCGCTTTCTTGCATAAGCAGGCGGCCAATGCAGCGGGTGGCGTTGCCGCAGGCGTCAACTTCGCTTCCATCTTGATTATGAATGCGCATGAAAGCGTCAGCCTTTGGATTTCGTGCAGGCTCGATGGTAATCATCTGATCAAAGCCAATTCCGGTTTCCCGGTTGCCAAGTGCAGCCCGTTGGTCATTACTAAAAGAAAAGGAATAGTTCCGCGCATTCAGAACAACAAAGTCATTGCCCAGACCGTTCATTTTCAAAAATGGTATTTGAAGCTGCGTCATTCGGTTTCTCTTAGGTTTTCCTGCTTTGTGGGTATCCACGCATAGGGGCACTATATGGCCGATAATTCTGGAGATTTCCAGTAAAGAATAAATCCGGTCTTTCAAATTATCCTAGCTTTGGGCCACCTGAAGACTGTCGCCAGCTCGCAGTTCTTTCAAAAGAAACTTCATAGTTTCAAGTTCAACAGCGACACAGCCAAGAGTAGCTTGGAACCCTTCCTTGGCAAGGTGAAAAAAAATGGCGCTTCCGTCCCCCCTGTTTGCCGGAAACATGTTGCAATTGAGAACTACGACAATGTCGTAGAGGTTGTCCTCCCGCCACATTTTCTCATGACTCCCGTCAAAGGGAAGTTTAACGGGGCGGTTATAGTTCTCCAGTTCGGTGTCATCACACCACCCGTCATTTGGTGAAAGAGGTTCATGTCTCAGTGCCGTTTCAGGCATTGTTACGCGATCAGCCCTATAATACACATCCAGAATCTCAAAATATCCGACAGGCGTTGCGCCATCCCCCTCTCTTTTCTTGGTGGTTATTCCGCCTTTCCCAAGTGCGCAGGGAAAGGTCTTGTCGCCCCACTGAATAGTTGCACGGCAAGGATTGGAAGGGTCGGGCCGTACTAAAAGGGCCCTGGGATCTTTACTGTGTAAGGGGGGAGATAGAGTAAGTGTCATTGTCCCGCGATGTAAGGGCGATAATCGCCACGTTTGAGTTTAACCAAAAAGCAAATAACATTTCTGTGAGATTAAATTTATGGTGTAAATATAATTCGTGATAGTTTTATCTGGTGTTTTCGTAGTTCTGCGGCCATGTAGTGTTGAAGACCTTGAAACAAAATGGATTTGAAAGCTGGAGGAATATTGGATGTCTACGCGCAAACTCCTACTCGTTGATGATGACGAAGATCTACGGGGAGCTTTGGTCGAGCAGCTTTCACTCTATGATGAATTTGAGATAAGGCAAGCTGCAACGGCGTCTGAAGGCATGAAACTCGCGGGAGATGGTCCTGTGGATCTGCTGATCATGGATGTTGGATTGCCTGATATAGATGGCCGTGAGGCTGTTAAACTTCTCAGGAAGAGTGGATTTAAGTCTCCGATCATAATGTTAACTGGCCATGATACGGACAGTGACACGATTTTGGGGCTCGAAGCTGGTGCGAACGATTATGTTCCAAAGCCCTTCAAGTTTTCAGTTCTTCTGGCGAGAGTTCGTGCACACTTGCGCCAGCATGAACAGAGTGAAGATGCCATGTTTACCATTGGCCGTTTTTCCTTTCAGCCTTCCGCCAAACTTATGCTGGACGAAAATGGCAGCAAAATTAGGTTGACCGAGAAAGAAACCGCCATTTTGAAGTTCCTTTATCGGGCAGGGGAAAAGCCTGTAACCCGCGATGTACTTCTTCATGAAGTCTGGGGGTATAACTCAGGGGTAACGACGCATACTCTGGAGACGCATATCTATCGGTTGAGGAAAAAAGTGGAAGTAGATCCATCCAAAGCGGAGCTTCTGGTGACCGAAGCAGGTGGATATAAACTTGTACCATAATTCATTCGGCGGTAATGCATAGCTATGACCCTTGCCAGTAACATCAGTGTTTTAAAGCTGGTCCCGATATTGAAAGAGTGTTCGGAAGACCAATTACGCTTGCTTGCCTTTAGTGCAGAAGAAGTTCGCCTGCCCGCAGGGCACAGGATATTCAACGAAGGGGATAGAGCAGACGGAGGGCTGGTTATTTGCTCCGGTCGGATACAACTGGAAACAGGTCTGGGGGCATCCGCTGTAAAGCAGGGGGTCTATGCTGCCGGTACGCTGCTTGGTGAGAATGCACTGCTCGTGGACGCTGGAGTTCGGCCCGTGAGTGCGGTTGCTCTGGAAGAGTGCAGTATTTTAAAGATCAGCCGAAGCCTGTTTTTGAGGATGCTACAGGAGTTTCCTGAAATGGCGGTGCGGTTGTTTCAGGAAAAGGCCGCTGACTTTAAAAAAATGACAGATTCTTTGTCTCGGGCGGAGCGGCGTTTATCATATGCAGGAACATTAAGCGACCAACTTCACCGGAAGGAGTAGGTGGACGCTTAAAACCTTGAGGACTTGCTATAAAACGCGAAAGACTTGAGAAAGGTTCAAGGGGGAGTGAGGCCACAGTGCCCTCTACTTCCCCTAAAACTAAAATTTGATCGCGCCTTATGGCTCAATGCCAAGGATGGCTGTCAGCGAAACGCTGCTCATGGGCATCGATGTGATGAGTTTTTTCCAAGGTCAAACCGATGTCATCCAATCCGTTAAGCAGGCAGTGTTTTCTGAATGGATCGACTGCAAATTTGACGGTTTCTCCATCTGGAGTTTGAACTTCTTCCAGTTCCAGATCAATTGTGAAAACAGCATTGGCTCCCTTGGAAGCATGGCCCATCAGGGAATCCAAGGTCTCCTGAGAAACGACAATTGGAAGAATGCCGTTTTTAAAGCAGTTATTGAAGAAGATATCGGCAAAGCTGGTAGAGATAACACAGCGGATACCAAAATCCAGAAGCGCCCATGGAGCATGTTCGCGAGAGGATCCGCACCCGAAGTTATCGCCTGCTATTAGAATTTGAGATTTGCTATAGGCTGATTGATGAAGGATAAAGTCCTCCTTCTTTGAGCCATCATCATTTGTTCTCATTTCATGGAACAAGGCGGTGCCCAAACCAGTGCGCTTGATTGTTTTTAAGAATTGTTTTGGGATAATCATATCAGTGTCGATATTAACGAGGGGCAGCGGCGCCGCGACACTTGTGATTTTCGTGAATTTTTCCATGGGTTAACTCCTCAAAACACTCTAGAAACTTGTTATACGCTGCGGCGCAGGCTCGTTGCCTGATCCATACCCAGCATTAAATTCAGGTTCTGGACAGCGGCACCGGACGCTCCTTTGCCCAGATTGTCGTAGACTGCCATCAAAACGGCTTGGTTGTTGTCATCATTGGCGAACACATGAAGGCGAATAGTGTTTGTTCCGTTATGTGCTTCAGGGTTCAAGGCCGGAGTGCTGTTCACTGCCTCAAACGGCGCGACTTCTACAAAGCCGTCAATTGGGCTGTAGTAATCTGCGATGGCTGCATGCAGCTCTTTGCCGGTAACCTGTGAATTCAAAGCGCCGAGTTGCAAAGGTATAGCTGTCACCATGCCTTGGGCATAGTTGCCAACGGCAGGTTGGAAGAGGGGCGCTCTTTCCATTTTTGAATACTGCTGCATTTCGGGCAGGTGCTTGTGAGCCAAGGTCAATGCATAGGGCATGTAGGCGGGAGCTGTAGGATTGTCTTTATATGTCTCAATCATCTGGCGCCCACCGCCAGAATAACCCGAAATTGCATTCACTGAAAATCCAGCATCCGAAGGCAGTAGTCCCGCCTCGATCAACGGGCGCACTGTGGCAATGACACCTTGCGGGTAGCATCCTGGATTGGACACAAAACGAGCTGCCTCAATGGTTTTGGAATGCTCACGTGACAGCTCTGGAAAGCCGTAGGCCCAGTCCGGGTTCACGCGATAGGCGGTTGAAGCGTCAATGACACGGGTTGAAGTGTTTTCTAAGAGAGAGACACTTTCTTTTGCTGCCTCGTCCGGAAGGCACAAAATAGCGACATCAGCTAAGTTCAGCAGGTCGGCACGCGCGGAAACGTCTTTGCGAAGCTCAGGGGCAATCTGCAAGAGCTCAATGTCCGAACGTCCCTCCAGTTGCTCACGAATCTGTAGACCCGTTGTTCCTGCTTCACCATCAATAAAAATCCGCACTGACATTCTGTCGTACACCCCATAAAAATTCTGTTCTCATAGCCTTTTACACCGTCTTTGCCGGTAAGCCTAGAACTCTAAGGAGAAAAGGGCGACGGAGTACTCAAGCAGTATTGAGGGTGTCTCAATCTACCTGCTTCGAGTGCTTGACCTTCAAATGTAATTTATGAGGTTCGGTGGTTTCATTAAGTGTAACGGTGGAAACAATACGAATCCGGTGAATAGCTACCAAAAGGAAAAATTACGACTTTATGCTAGGTTCTTTACCGCATAGATTAAGCGAGCAAAATTACTGATTTGGGGGACTTCGTGGCGATGGAGGCCGCGAACAACCTTCAAGCATAGGGACGAGGGACGGCACATGTCCGAGGCGATAGTCGCTGACAATAGTGAACTAAGCAGTCTAATTGAAAATGTATGCAAGATTCTGCGGGAAGATGAAGACAAGGCTCTGCCACAGTTTGCGGCGGACTTCTATGCACATGGTGATGCAGAGGACTTGCTGGAATATACTGCATCAGAGCTCGCATACTTGGCAGGTGAAGCCTGGAGGGACTTCGCCGATCATCCTTTGGGCACACATAAAATCCGTGTTTTTAATCCCGAGAGTGTTAAGGGAAGTGACAATCTCGAGGACATCACAGTCGTAGAGATTGTAAATGATAACCTTCGGTTTCTCGTTGCCTCTGTTCTAGGTGAATTGCAGGATAAAGGCATAGATTACCGCCTTGTTCTACACCCTCAGTTTGTTGTTGACCGGAATGAGAGCGGCCTGCTTCTCTCTGCGCAGGAAACCATCGGGACCGGAGCTCCGGAAGCTCGCCGTGAAAGCCTCATCCACATCCATGTGGCGCGGCAGAGTACGCAAGATGATGTAGATGCGCTTCAAAGCCAGCTGGAGTTGGTTTTGAATGATGTGCGGTTGGTGGTCTCGGACTGGCGTCCAATGCGTGACCGGCTTTCTCAGGCCGTTGACGCCTTCCAAAACGCCCTCACGCCGTATTCAAAGAATCAGCTTGATGAAGCGGTCCAGTTTTTGGAGTGGATGGGCTCTGATAACTTCACTCTTCTGGGTATGCGGGAGTATATTTTTGATGGGGGCGTGGAAAGCGGCGAGCTTAATTACGTTACTGACACGGGTCTAGGCCTTTTGAAAAATCCGGATGTGCGTGTGTTGCGCCGTGGGTCCGAATTCGTTGTCATGTCGCCGGAAATTCGGGACTTCCTCCTCAAACGTGAACCCCTTATCATTGCTAAGGCCAATGTCCGCAGTCGTGTCCATCGTCATGTTCATATGGACTACATTGGCGTGAAACTGTTCGATGAAGATGGCAATTTGAATGGTGAGCTACGCATTGTTGGACTGTTCACATCCACAGCCTATACAAAATCAACGGCCTCTATTCCTTATATCCGCAGAAAAGTCACCAAAGTCATGCAATACCATGGCTTTGATCCGGAGGGGCACTCCGGGCGCGCTCTGCAGAACATTCTGGAGGGCTACCCAAGGGATGACCTCTTCCAGATTGATTTGGAAACCCTGTGTGACTTCACAACAGATATTTTGCAGCTCTATGAGCGCCCCCGTACACGCATTTTGGCTCGGCGGGATAAGTTTGACCGGTTTGTCTCCATTCTAACCTACTTGCCGCGTGATCGTTTCACGACGCAAAAACGCATTCAGATCGGCGAGTATCTGGCGCAAGCCTATGATGGCCGTGTGTCCGCCTGGTATGCCTCCTTCCCGGAAGGTCCACTCGTCAGAGTTCATTACATTATCGGGCGGGATAAAGGGGAAACGCCTAACCCTAGCCGCAAGGGCCTTGAAAGCGATATAGCTCGGATTATTCGATCTTGGGCCGATAACCTCAAAGAAGAGTTGGGTAAAAAGTATCGTGAGGGAGAATCTGGATCTCTCATGCGGCGATATGAAAACGCGTTTGATGGTGCGTATACTTCCATTACGCCTGTTGAAGTCGCAGTGAATGATATTCAAAGGCTGGAGGCCATGAGCGACAAACGTCCGATGCTCATGTGCTTTCAGGGGCCTGAGGGGAGCTCAGGTACAAGCCTTTCCATGCGCACATTCAACAGAAATACACCTCTCGCGCTTTCCACCCGAGTCCCCATGTTGGAAAATATGGGCTTTCAGGTGATCAATGAACGGACCTACAAGATTGCTCCTGGAAAGCGTCCCATGTGCTATCTCCATGATACCACTTTGGAAGTTGGCAGTGATGCAACACATTGTTTTTCAGAGGCAGATATTGAACGGCTTGGAGCGCTGTTTATTGCCACATGGACAGGCCTTGTAGAGAATGATGGCTATAACGCTCTGGCAATTACTGCCGGTCTTGGGTGGCGAGATATTGCTGTAATAAGAGCCTTGTCCCGCTACATCCGGCAGGCGGGAAGTCCTTATTCTCAAGATTATATGTGGGGCACGCTAAACCGGTATCCGGTTATTGCGTCCAAACTGGTTGACCTGTTCCATACGCGTTTTGATCCAACTGTAAAACCGGCCAAGCGTGCGAAGGCTGAAGCTGATCTTGAGGTTAGGATTGCAGAACTTCTTGATGAAGTCACAAGCCTTGATGACGACCGTATTTTACGCCGTTTTAAAAATGTAATCGACGGTATTTTGAGGACGAACTTCTTCCAGTTGGATGAACATGGGCAGCCGAAAGCCACATTTGCTTTCAAGCTGGATCCGCACCAGATTGATGACCTTCCCAAGCCGCGCCCATATCGTGAAATTTTTGTGTATGGCTCGCGTGTTGAAGGTGTACATATGCGCTTTGGGTCCGCATCCCGCGGAGGCTTGCGCTGGTCTGATCGGGCGCAGGATTACCGAACCGAAATTCTGGGGCTGGTGAAAGCGCAGCAGGTTAAAAATGCTGTGATTGTGCCTGTGGGCTCAAAGGGTGGTTTCTTCCCGAAAATGTTACCGGAAGGTGGCAGCCGTGAAGACGTCTTTAAGGAAGGTACGGAAGCCTATAAGATCTTCATCTCGTCTCTTTTGGATCTAACCGATAACATAGAAGGTGAAAAAATCATTCCGCCTACTCTTGTGGAGCGCCGGGATGGTGATGACCCTTATCTGGTTGTTGCGGCGGACAAGGGAACAGCCACATTCTCAGACACAGCTAACGCCATATCAGAGGGCAAGAACTTCTGGCTGGGAGATGCCTTTGCCTCCGGTGGGTCTGCTGGATATGACCACAAGAAGATGGGTATCACAGCACGAGGTGCTTGGGAGGCGGTGAAACGCCACTTCCGTGAAATGAACCACGACATCCAGAGCGAAGCTTTCACGGCCTGCGGTGTAGGTGACATGTCCGGCGATGTGTTTGGCAACGGTATGCTGCTTTCAAAGGCCACAAAGCTCGTGGCAGCCTTTGATCACCGGGATATCTTTATTGACCCTGATCCTGATCCAGCCTCTACTTGGGACGAGCGTAAGCGCTTGTTCGATATGGGGCGCTCGTCCTGGCAGGACTATGACACATCCAAGATTTCACAGGGCGGTGGCATTTACTCACGGAATGTGAAGTCCATTCGCTTACCTGAACAGGCCCAGCAGTTACTGGGACTGAGTAAGGCGACCAATTCGCCACAGGAAATCATGACTGCCATTTTGGAAATGGAAGTTGACTTGATGTGGTTTGGCGGCATTGGAACCTACATTCGGGCGACTGATGAAACCAATGAAATGGTGGGTGACCGTGCAAATGATTCAATCCGGATTCCAGCCTCACGACTGAAAACGAAAGTGATCGGAGAAGGAGCAAACCTTGGTATCACGCAAAAAGCGCGTATTGAGTTCGCCCGTATAGGTGGGCACTGTAACTCGGATGCTATTGACAATTCGGCGGGTGTGAACTCCTCTGACTTGGAAGTGAATATTAAGATTGCGCTGGGCAGTGCGGTGAAGGCTGATAAACTGAACATTGAAAACCGCAATGTTCTTCTTGCAGATATGACCGATGAAGTTGCCTCTTTGGTTCTGCGCAATAACTACTTGCAGACATTGGCAATCTCCCTGTGTGAACGCAAAAAGTTGGAAGATACGGGATATCAGGCCCGCATGATGCGTCAGCTTGAATCTGCGGACCTGCTAGACCGAGCCGTTGAAGACTTGCCTGATGATCTGGCTCTTGAGGAGCTTGAGAAGCAGGGACTGGGCCTCACACGACCTGAAATTGGTGTTCTTTTAGCTTACGCGAAAATAACGCTTTATGATGAACTCCTCAAAAGCTCTGTGCCAGATGATGACTACCTTGCCAAGGAGTTGAAACGCTACTTCCCTGCACCCATGCAAACCCAGTACGGGGATGAGATTGAAAGCCATCGTCTACGGCGTGAAATTATTGCTACAATGCTGGCAAACTCCATTATCAACCGCGGCGGCCCAACCTTCATTACGCGTATTATTGACCAGACGAATGCAGTACCAGCCGACATTGCAAAAGCTTTTGCAGCAGTGAGAGACGCCTACGGGTTGACCGCGCTGAATGAGGAAATTGATGCGCTGGATACCCAGATTGATGGTGACCTTCAGCTGGAGCTTTATGCAGCCCTACAAAGCCTTGTGCACGGTCAGGTCATGTGGTTCCTGCGTAATATCTCCTTTGGTGCCGGTATTGAAGCGGCGGTGATGCGCTTTAAGGAAAATGTTGAGAAGCTGTCTCCTCGATTGGAACGGTTTGTGCCAGAAGACGTTGCTCAGGCCCTTACAGAAGAAACTGAACGCCTGATTATGGCTGGTGTACCGGTTCACTTGGCTGCGCGTATTGCTCGCCTACCAAGTGAAATGATGATCCCTGATATTGTGCTTGTTGCTGAAAAGACAGGTCACCCAGTTGAAGAGGCGGCGGCCTGTTATTTTGTCATCTCGGATTATTTCCGGTTCAATTCTATTGATGAATTGGCGAGAACCTATGAGATCCGCGATTACTACGACGGTCTGGCCCTCGATAAAGCACGCTCTTCATTGGCCGAGTCTCATCGTAAGCTAACCAGTGAAGTGATTGTCCATGCTGGTGGCTTTGAAGGCTGGCTTGAGAGTGTGGGTGAAAGCGCCCGGCGGACCCACAAATCCGTTGAGGAAATACTGGAGACAAATTTGAGTGTCTCCAAGTTCTCAGTAGCCGCTGGGCTGCTCTTCGAACTTTCAGAATAAAAATAAGGCCCCGCTTTTAAGCGGGGCTTTTTACATAGATTGTGAGCTGGACCAACTGCGTAACAGCTCACAATAAAAGCGTATATAGAATTCCTGCAGTTATGGCCATTGTGAGTATGACCACTAGAAATGCGGTAATTAACTGCATTTTAAAGAGGGATTTAAGCAAAATTACTTCTGTTAGGCTGGCACCTGCACTTCCAATAATCAGTGCCATGACAGCGCCCATTCCCATGCCTTTGGCAACAAGGGCGGCACTGAGAGGAATTACTGCTTCAGCGCGAATATATAGCGGAATTCCGATGACTGCCGCGAACGGTATTGCCAATAGGTTATCTTCACTTGCAACCGAGCTGATGAGGGTGGTTGGCACAAAGCCGTAGATCATCGAGCCAATGAAGATACCAGCCAGAAGGTAAGGAAAGACCTTTTTAAAATCCCGCCATGTAGCTTTCCATAGCTGGGCCCAAAGAACCGACTTTGGAGGCTTATGTCCGCATGCTGAGCTCTGGCAGCTGTTTGCAGCAGGTATTCCTAAAGAATCTGCTCGAATATATTTTTCGAAGCCAAGCTTCTCAAGTGTGTAGCCTGCCACCAGAGAAATCACCAGGGCAACAGTGAAGTAGAACAGGGCGACTTTTATGCCAAAGGTAACAGCAAAAATGCCAATAATGATCGGATTAAGCAGAGGACTTGCAAACAAGAATACCATCGTAGTTCCAAAGCCCGCCTTTGCCCTGAGTAACCCTTTTAGAAATGGAATGGTGGAGCAGGAACAAAATGGTGTGATGGCTCCTAAAAAAGCAGCAAGAATATAGCCTTTACCATGGCGATCACTCAGGATCCTTTGTATGCGTACTGGAGGAATATATTCTTGTAACAGAGCAACAAAGTAGCTAATTGCCAAAAACAACAGGGTTAGTTCCACCATCAAAAAGGTGAACATTTTGATGGTGTCTATGAGCATATCAGGGGTGAACGCCATTTTACATAGTCCTTATTTTTATATTTCTAGAATAATAGAAATAAAGACTGTGGGAGTCAAATTATTTCTGCTATTATGGAAATAATAAGGAAGTGAGAAAAGCAATGCAGGTTGATGAAGTGGCGAAGGCTCTAAAAGAGCTCGGGCATGTTACAAGGTTAAATATATTTCGGCGTCTGGTCAGAGCAGGGTTTCAAGGTATGTCTGTGGGAGTTTTGCAAAGTGAGTTGGAGATTCCGGGCTCCACCCTCTCTCACCACCTGTCAGCAATGGTATCGGCCGGTTTGGTCAAACAACGACGAGAGGGGCGTACACTGTATTGTGTTGCCCAGTTTGAACAGTTAGATGCCTTGGTTTCGTTTTTGCAAGAAGAGTGCTGTTTGGATAATAATGTGTGAGCGGAGAGTGTCAATAATCTAGCATTTGCTCAGAATATGGTTGTCGCAGCGGGAGCCAGATTTCAGAATTATACCAACGGCACCTGTTTTTGACTCGGGATGAGGATTCCCAAATCACTTGAATTGTGATTCAACATTGGGAAAGGAGATTCCCAATGTCAGCGATCCCATTGCGCCGAGACTATGATGCTTCTTCGTTACGAACTCTTGCTTGTCAAAGTAAGGATGTCAGGCAGAGCCGCCGCCTTCTTGCTCTTGCTGCTGTTTATGATGGGTTGTCGCGCTTGGAGGCGGCACGCATGGGCGGCATGGACCGCCAAACACTGCGAGACTGGGTGCATCGGTTTAACGCAGAAGGGCCGCACGGCCTGTACAATCGTAAGAGCCCGGGCCGTGTCCGGTGGTTAAATAAAGAGCAAATGGCTGAATTTGCAGATCTGGTTGAGGCTGGGCCTGATTTACAACAACACGGCGTAATTCGCTGGCGTCGGCGGGATCTGCAAGGTGTGATCGAGCAGAAGTTTGGGGTCAGCTATAGCGAAAGGGCTATTTCAAGCCTCCTCAGAGTTCTGGGATTTTCTCGGGTCAGCGTTCGGCCACAGCACCCGGCACAGGACGAGCAAGTTATGGAGACATATAAAAAAACTTCCATGCCCAGCTTAAAGAAATAAAAGCGCGCTTGCCCTCACAAACATCCATGGAAATCTGGTGGCAGGACGAAGCCCGCATTGGTCAAAAAAATGGGCTCACCAGAAGGTGGGCAAAAAAAGGAACGAGACCACGGGCTCCCAGCGACGGGCGCTATCAATCAACTTATGTATTCGGGGCCATCTGCCCCGCCCACGGCAAAGGGGCAGCACTTGTTTTGCCCAAAGCCAATACCAATTCCATGCAGCTTCACCTTAAAGAAATCAGCCGAACCGTCGCCAAAGGGGCGCACGCAGTGGTCCTGATGGATCAAGCGGGTTGGCATACAACGGCAAAACTGAAGTTGCCTGATAATATAACCATCTTGCTGCTCCCACCCCGTTCTCCGGAGCTCAACCCGGTTGAAAATGTTTGGCAGTACTTACGGCAAAACTGGCTCTCTAACCGAACCTTTCAAGACTACCAGGAAATTGTCGATGCCGCCTGTTCCGCTTGGAATAAGCTTATTCAACAACCCCACACAATCACATCAATCGGTAGACGAAATTGGGCGCATACAGGTCAATTATAAGTGCCGTTGGTATTAGTCCAGACTGCCTGAACTGACTCTTTTACGAGTACTCATAGAAGCTTCTGGGTTGTGTAGAAAAAATATAAGTTGGAGTACTGTTATATCTCCTCATTGGCTGGTAGCCGTAGGGCCGTAACCAATCTTTTATTTCCAAAAAGTTTTCAGTTTCAATTATTTCAATAACAATCAAGGGTTTTGTCCTTATGAGAGTAGACTTGGCGCCAAGGAGGCAGTTCAACTCATAACCCTCTACATCAATCTTCAGCAAATCAAGTTTAGGAAGGTGGAGTGCGTCTATAGTGGTCATTTCTATGTCACCGGTAGACGTATTTTGGAAGCGGCACATACCTGAATTATGGGCCTTCGTACTTTTAATCAAAGATCCTCGGCCCTGTTTATGGCCTATAGCTCTATTGAAGTAAGCGACAGATCCTTCCAGCCCATTTTGCCTAATATTGTGCTGAAGCGTTTGGTAGGTTTCTGTATTCGCTTCAAATGAATACCCTTGCAGTCCCAATATGGAGCCAAAAAATACACTGTGGTTGCCAATATGAGCCCCAATATCGATAAATACCCAATCTGGCATCGCAAGATGGTATAAATAATTAAGTAGGATCCGCTCGTAAAACTGTTTGGATTGGGCAATCGTTTTAAAAATGCGGTCTTTAGGATCTCTCTCGCTAATTATAGCCTTCCGGCCCTCATATTTGAGGTTTATATCGATATAGGTTCTCTCTTTTTCAATTATCATGCCAGCTCGCTCTCTAGTCGACTAAGCCCGCAGAAATCCTGAATCTCTACTAAAGCCTCTGTAGGGAGTTGGCTTGTTACCGATAGATACAAGGTTTCATCATTCGTTACTTCTTGTAACCAGTTTGCTTGTCGCCTAATACATACCAGAGGGTAGCTGTTCTTAAATGCAAAGCGGGCAAATCTAATATCTACATAACCGCCTGAACCTCGCATAAATTGCAATGAAGGTAGTTGCGCGCCTTTGGCGTAAACCGTCCCTGTGCCAAGTTGATTGACCTGCTCGTGACAGTCCAGTTCGTGATGAAAAACTTGGACCAGACGGCCGCTTCGTTTCATGCCGTCATAGTAGTCAGAATAAATGACCCCGTGAACGCCGAGGATAATATCATCTATGCCGATTTCTTCGCGTATGCGCATATGCGTTTCAGTATAAGCGCTAGGGTAGATAATATCATCATCACACAAAAAAACATCGTCATGCTCTTCAACACGGAACGCAAATTTGCCAACGTCTTTAAGGTCAGCTTCTGGGAAATAGAAATTGGCATTTTTTAAAGTACGTAGGTCAGAGGGAACTTGTTTATATCCGTTCAGAGTGACGTTTATAACGTCAACCTGACAAGCTATCGAATCAAGAGCCTCGCGGCGATTTCCTTCCCGCGCAGAATAAGTGGCAACATTTGCGATAATCATAACTGAAATATCCTAGTGGACTTCTTCTACTGGTTGAGGTTGCCGATAAAGCCCCTCACTTTTCATGATGTTGAGTACTTGCTCATCTGGTACAAGGTCGGTTCCGAGGGTCCGTTGCCTACCGGAAATTGCGGAGTACTCTCTTCTTGATTTTGCTAGGAACCCGATCTCGTCAACTTCAAGTCCTCTGATCCCTGCCAAGGAGGGGCTATCCCAAAGAAAAAACATAAGTGGCTCTTTCAATATGGTGAAATGGCTTGGATGAAGCGCATTTTTCAGGTGCTCATAAAACTCGGATTGAGCTCCATAAAGGACTTCCCTATAGGGGCCGAAGGAGCCAAAGGTATCCTTTGAAAACATAAGACTATTTAGACAATCTTGTAGAAATGATCCGTTTTTGAGTACGAGGTAGTGCCCATCTTTTTTAATTCTTAGCCCACTTGCCATTGATACCTGAGCACCGTTATCAGTTATCTCAAAAACCTGTTGGGTTATTCGGTGTGGAAGAGCGATCGCATCAGAGCTGTGAAAAGTAACTAGGTCACCTTTAGATTTCTCAATCATTTTATTTTTAATATTATAGGGACCTTGATTTGATTTACTGGAAAATATGCGCACACGTTTATTGCATTCATATCCATTTATAACGGTTTGTGTGCTGTCGGTACTTCCATCATCACAGATCAAAATTTCAATATTACTGTAATCTTGTCTCAGGAGGGAGCCTATTGCGTGTTCAATTGTAGCTTCATTGTTGTAAGTTGTAATAATAATACTGACCAATGGCTTTTTTTTAAGTTTTTTTAGGGGGGCCTTCTTATTAAAATTTAGCCGGCCCAGTATGTTATCGCTATAACTTCCCAAACTCACAGAAATTGGAGAGTTAAAGTGCTCCAAAAATAGATTGGTTTGGCGAACATAATCTTCTTCGCACTGGTGCAAATAGTAGTTTGCCCATAACAAAAATGCATCAGGACCTTTTGGCGTCGCAACGAGCATTTGGTGAAAAGTTATGTCTTTTCTTTTTTCCAAGCGTCTCGATAAATTGAAAACATCAACTTTGCCAGAGGGCAGTATATAGTCCGTGGCATGCGAATTGTCTTCGGGGGGACACAAAGTATGCGCCAGTTGGTGAGAGCTGTCAGAAAGCTCTGTGCACGAAGCAATATGCCTGAGAAAGTTCAGAGCTGTTTTCAAATCGCCTACGCCAACAAGGGTCTTTAAAAGTACATCCTGACTATCTTTGAGGGCTTCAGTATTGCCCCTAAATTTTTGAAGAAAGTACTTTGTAAGCCTATGTGCTGTTTTGTAGTCCTCAATTTCTAAAGCAATAAAGGTCATATTTCGAACCCATGAAGCGGGATCTTTTCTTAACTGGTTATTCATATCATCGTTCAAAGAACGTAATAACTTTGAGGTTTGGCTATTAAAACTTCTATAGGGAATTTTTGGGGGAGTTTTCAACGGGTCAAGCTGGAGTGCTTTAACATTCTGCGAAGCAGTTTGTTTACCACTTTTAAGCTCAAAACTGTCCAGCCAGAATGTTACTGGTTTTCGAAACTCGAATGCAAGCCGGTACTCTGCTCCCTCGCAGGGAGGGTGGGGAAGAATAATTTCCTTCGAGAACTGTCTACTTGTCCCCGTTCGAGAAATTGGTCCGCTAATCGGACTATATCTTTGACCAAAATGGTTTTTGTATTCGAGTATTTTTAAGCTTGGCCCCGAACTATGCACTGGCCCTAAAGCACGATAATTGAACTTAAGGTTGAGTTCTCTTGAGGAGAGTACTTTTACATCAATCGCATATTCTAGGCGTAGCCATCTGACTTCCTTAATAACCTCGATTTTAATATTGTTGTCAATGTCTTGGTCAACACGCGCAGGGGGAAGCCCCCCCTTTTTTCCATCATTTGATTTGGAATAGGAAACGTTCCAGCGGGTTGCAAGGTTCAACATGGAGAGAGTAAGTCCTTTGCCTTAAATTGTTTGATCAAGCTTGAAAATTTAAAGAAAACTGGCTGCACTCTATCGGACTGTTTTGCTCCTCCTCATAACTTATGGCGACCGATAGGTTTTAGAGCGCGTTCCGTTTGATTGGGTTCAATCAACGACAAGAATTCGCTCAAAATAAATAAGTTAGAGTGCACAGCGTGAATGCGAATGAACGCGAAGTGCTCTAACGTGAAATGTAAACTCACTTTCATACAAACTGAGTTTTACACCTTTCTCAGCAATGGTAACCCCTCATTATTGGCGGGGGTTGGCACATGGATTGCCGTCTATATTCAGCTTGATTAAGGTCTTCGCAGTGAGATTGGAGAAAGGAAGGGCAGCCGCAAAACAAAAAACCCGAAGCAAGGCTCCGGGTTTTTAGGTTATTGATTTTCAAGACTGTTTTAGTCGCGGCTGCCGAATAAAGACAGAAGCATAATAAACAGGTTGATGAAATCCAGATAGAGGCGCAGGGCACCCATAATTGCTTTTTTGCCAGCAACTTCCCCATCATCGGAGTAGGAGTACATTTCCTTGATCTGCTGTGTGTCATAGGCTGTCAGACCAGCAAATACCAGAACACCAATCGTGGAGATTGCGAACTGTAGAGCAGAAGATTGAAGGAAGATGTTCACCAACATGGCGATCACAATACCGATCAATCCCATGAACAGGAAAGAGCCCCATGCAGACAGGTTCTTCTTGGTTGTGTAGCCGAATAGGCTAAGGCCACCAAAAGAAGCTGCTGTGATGAAGAAAACACGTGCGATGGAGTTACCAGTGTACACCATAAAGATGGAGGAGAGCGATACGCCCATCAAGGCTGCATAAACCCAGAAAGTAGTCTGGGCACTTGAAGCACTCATTTTATGAATGCGAGCACTCAGGAAAAATACCATAGCCAGTGGAGCCAGCATCACGACCCAACGAAGTGGGGATGTGTAAAGGGCGACACCCAGTTCGGTCAGTTGACCATTGGTAACAGCCAGATTGAAGGTTGCGATCGCTAAGACGCCGGTTATGCCAAGGCCCAACGCCATATAATTGTATACGCGGAGCATGTAGGCGCGTAAACCAGCGTCATATGCGCCTGCATCGGCGCGAGCGCCGGCCATACCGTACCGCTGAGTGTTATTGCGGTCGAAGGTCGACATGTAGAACCTCTCTTTTAGACAAGGAATGCTGCGCGACTATTCGCGCAGCTACTTCTTGATCTAAATATGGGCTGATTACTGGCGCAAGACAAGGGAGCATTTTCTCAATTTTCCGTCAGATGTTATCGAAAGCGACGAAGTTCTCACAGGAATGGCCTTTTCTTCTTCTAAGGATAATACTGTTTAAACGAGGAACAAAGACGAGAGGAGAAGAACTTGTTCTTCTCTAACCTCCCCAACTCTTTGCCTTTGTCGGGCTCCCTTTGAAAAATACTAGGTATTTCTATAGGTCTCGCAGTACCGGCGCCGGCTTTTCTGCCAGTACTCTCCATGTGCCGAACAATCCAAAGCCAACTGTGAATAAAAGCGCTCCGGTAATGGCGGCAATGGCAGTCCCCGGCATCAAGGTGAACGTTCCATTCATCACCTCGGTCATGACAAAATAGGCGGACAGGCTGCCTGCAAGCAGTGCAAACACTGCTGTAGACATCCCTAAAATCATGTATTCGAGGAAATATGCATAGATCAGCCGTGCTCTTGTTGCGCCAAGGGTTTTGAGGATAACGGCATCATAAATCCTGTGTTTATGGCCTGCGGCCAAAGCTCCTCCAAGAACTAGGATGCTCGCAATTAAAGTGATGGAGGAGGCCCCGCGAATTGCCCAGGAAAGTTGTGAAATCAGGTTATTTATTTGAGTAATTGCGTCCTTCACCTGAACTGCAGTAATTGTCGGGAACGATAGAGAAACCTGTTTAAGGAGGTTGAGTTCTTTTTCTAGTGGAACAGCGTCCTCCCAGGCGACGGTTGCCAGATGCGTATGAGGGGCTCCTGCAAATGTATTTGGAGAGAAGACCATGACAAAGTTGATGGACAATGACTGCCAATCAACAGTCCTTAAGTTGGCAATTCGTGCGGATATTTCTCGGCCAAGAACATTTACCGAGATCATATCGCCAATTTTCAGGCCCAGATTCTGGGCGATTTCCCAGTCAAAAGAAACAAGCGGCTCTCCGGTATAATCAAGTGGCCACCACTTTCCGTCTGTAAGCGTTGAATTTTCAGGAAGTACTTCAGAATAAGTGATTCCCCTGTCTCCGCGTAAAACCCATCCATCATCAGGGGGCGGGGGAAAGTCTTCGGCTTTGATACCACGCAGACTTGTCAGTCTGCCTCGCAGCATAGGAACTGTTTCAATGGTACTGGATGGGGCTTGAGTTGCGATGAGCTGATCGAAGGCCGCTTTCTCATGGTTTTGAATATCCATAAAGAAGAAGCTTGGGGCCTTCTCATTTGCTGTCTGGGTGAGCTCCTGCCGAATATTTCCGTCGATAAGGGCAAGAGCAACCAGAAGCGTGAGCCCCAATCCTAAAGAGAGAACCACCGATGGAGTTAGAGCCCCGGGGCGATGAATATTGGAAATTGCGAGACGCCATTCGGTGGACCGAAGTGTTGGAGCTTTGCTTGCAGCCCACATGATGAGCCGCGCGACGATGAGGAGCAGCAAATAGGCAATCACTGTTGCTCCCAGATAAACAACCGCGATTTCAATTTGGTAGGCTAAAACCATTGCCAGCCCAATCAAAACACTCACGGTTATCAGCGTTGCGACAATGTAACGAAGTCGAGGATAGCGGAAGCGGGTACTCACCTGATCGCGGAACAAAACCGTTGGAGGTACATCGTGCGCGCGCCCTAAAGGCCAAATGGCAAAGGTTAGAGCCGTTAATAGGCCATAAACCAGTCCAAGGAAAAGTTGGGCAGGATAAATAGAAGGAGCTGCTTCAATTGGTAGGACATTGGACAGTGCTTCTATGGCAATAAAGGGTACGATTGCCCCGAAAAACAATCCAATTACAATGCCAATTGAGGCAAGGATGAGAATCTGGATGAGATAGATCTGGAAAACGAAGTCTCCGGAAGCCCCTAGGCTTTTAAGGCTGGCGATAACCTCCTTTTTTGTCTCCAGATAGCTGCGCACAGCGTTTGCCACGCCAACACCGCCAACAATCAAAGATGTAAGGCCCACCAGGGTTAGAAACTGGGCAAAGCGCTCCACGTTTCTTTGAAGGTTGGGGGCTGCGTTGGTGCGTGAGCGAATTCGCCACCCGGCATTTGGAAACTGTTGTTTTGCACTCTCAATGACATCTATGATTTGTGCGTCACTTACAGGTTGGTTAAAGCGGAGCCGGTAATGGTAACGGACAAGACTTCCCGGATGTAAAAGATCGCTGGCCTGTAGAGCTTCTTGCGAGATCATTAATCGGGGGCCAATGGACAGGCCGCCACTGAGCTTATCGGGTTCTGCTGTGATCCTATCAACAATTCTTACGAGAATACGACCTACATTAATTGTATCCCCCACCGACAAATCCAGCCGAGTTAATAAAGAAGGGTCCGCAACGCCGGGCCAGAAGTCTCCAGCTTGAGCGGCAAGGGCCTTTGTAGGGTCTTGCCCACTTTCAAGACGCACGGTGCCATAAAGAGGGTAGAAGTCATCCACTGACTTCAATTCAACAAGGGTTTGGTCCCTAGCATCCGGTGTACGGGCCATCGCCCTTAATGTTGCGACTTGCGAGACAGGACCCAGATCTTCCAAAAACTGTGTCTCTTGATCTTCAAGTTTCTGATGGACAACCGAGAAGGAGATATCACCGCCCAGAATGGATTGTCCTTCTTGCAAAATACCTTCGGTCAGAGCACGCGACACGGAGGCAACACCTGCAATGGCAGTAACGCCAAGTGCGATACAGGCAATAAAAATATAAAACCCCTTCAACCCTCCGCGCATTTCACGCAGGGCAAAGCGGAGCGCTAGCTTGATGCCAGCTTTATGCGTATCCGTTTCAACCATTGGAAGCCTCACCATACTCCTGGGTTTCTTCGGAAATGCTACCGGAGCGGACAGCGATTTTGCGCTCACATTTATCCGCAAGAGAAGGATCATGAGTAACAAGGATCATGGTCATGTTCTTACGTTTTTGAGCGGAAAACATCAGGTCAACAATTTGCTTTCCTGTTGCCTCATCCAAATTTCCGGTGGGTTCGTCCGCAATGAGAATCTCGGGGTTGGAAACAAGAGCTCGGGCAACGGCCACACGTTGCTGTTCCCCGCCTGAAAGCTGAGAGGGATAATGGGACAGTCGATCTTTCAACCCGACGGCCTCCAACTCCTTGGTCGCCTTTTCAAAAGCATCCTGATGCCCTGCCAGTTCCAGTGGAATGGCGGTATTTTCTAAAGCAGTCATGTTGGGAATGAGGTGAAATGATTGGAAAATGATGCCAACATTTCTTCCTCGAAACTGCGCCAGTTCATCTTCAGATAGGGAATTGAGTTCTTCTCCGGCAACGATAACCTCTCCCTGATTCGAGCGCTCCAAACCCGCCATCACCATCAAAAGAGTTGATTTGCCCGACCCAGAAGGGCCAATAAGTCCAACACTCTGTCCTTTTTCGATATTAAGGGTAATGCCCTTTAGAATGTGCACCCGTCCGGCCCCTTGCCCGAGACTTAGATGAACATCTTGAAGCGAAACAGCACTTTTACTTTTCATTGGAAGGGCTCTCTAAAGGTGCAGACTAAAATCAACATGGCATATTATCGTGGTATCAGGCACTTGTGGTAATCTTTACAAGAGTTCAACCGGCTAAATTGCTTAAACTCATAGAACCACTTGTATAGTGCTGGAACCAATAACATATGGTGGTTTACTTGGAGGACATCCAGTGGGGAGTCAAACTATATTGCATATGCATAGGATGAAATGTAGAACGGCAGTTCTGCTGGTACTGCTGTATTTGGGGTCTACTATTCAGACCTATGCCGAAGAGGCTCTCAAAATTGCTGCCTTCGGCGATAGCCTATCTGCTGGATACCTGCTGGATGCGCAAGATTCTTTTTCAGCTCAGTTACAAAACGCACTTCGGGAAAAGGGCCATTTAGTTACAGTTGTGAATGCAGCTGTTTCAGGAGACACAACATCCAGTGGCCTCGCCAGACTGGATTGGTCCATCGGAGAGGATGTGGACATTGTCATCCTTGAACTGGGAGCAAATGATGCCTTACGGGGCGTGGAACCGCAAATTACACGTTCCAACCTTCAAAAAATGCTTAATAGGTTGCTTGAGAGGGATATATTGGTGCTGCTTGCTGGAATGATGGCACCTCCTAATCTGGGGGAGGACTATGGCTCCCAGTTTAACAGAATATACCCGGAGCTTGCTGAAAAGTATCAAGTTGCCCTGTTTCCATTTTTTCTGGAAGGAGTAGCTGCCCGCCCCTCTTTGAATCTGGCAGACGGGATTCACCCAACGCCGGAAGGTGTAAGCGTGATTGTCGAAAATATCTTGCCGTCAGTTGAAAAACTGATGAGTTCCACTAAATCAAACCAATAAACGGATGACACCGTGTTTGAAGGGCGAGTAAAAGGAAAAGCTCTTCATTGGCCCATTTCGGAGCTTTTGGAAGTTTGAATAGTTTTTTTGCCGCTTGTTTTTTCAAGAGGCTCAGTGAGATCGTGTGTGGCCTTGGCCGCTAATAGGTGAAGAATGGAATTCCGCAAACTTGGACGTACTGACTTGAACGTCAGTAGTATTTCCCTAGGAACAATGACTTTTGGGGAACAGAACACCGAAGCAGAAGGTCATGCCCAAATGGATATGGCGCTGGAGCGCCAGATTAATTTATTTGATACGGCAGAGCTTTATGCAATTCCTCCCAAGCCGGAGACCCAAGGGCGCACCGAAGAGATTATTGGCACCTGGTTCAAAAAAAGAGGCAATCGCGATCAGGTTATTTTAGCAACCAAAATTGTTGGGCGTTCACAAAATACTTGGTTTCGCGAAGATGGCTCCCCAGCACAGTTGAATCGTGCGCAGATTATGGAAGCGGTGGATGCGTCTCTGACGCGTTTGCAGAGTGATTATATCGATCTCTATCAAATCCACTGGCCAGACCGGAATGTCTCCCAGTTCGGTTCCAATCCTTCCATCTGGAGAGATGTTGAGCCCGCAGAAGATGAAAACTCGATCGAGTCCACGCTGGAAGTGATGGAGGAACTGGTGAAAGCCGGTAAAATTCGCCACTTTGGCCTCTCCAACGAAAGCGCATGGGGTACGATGAAGTACCTGCAGGCGTCCGAAGCCAAGGGCCTACCACGCGTTCAATCCATTCAAAATGCTTATTCTCTGGTCAGCCGCAAATTTGACGTTGGCCTTGCAGAAGTTGCTCTTCGGGAAGATGTAGGGTTGTTGGCATATTCATCTTTGGCACAGGGCTACCTTACAGGAAAATACCGTAACGGGGCCTTGCCGAAGGGATCTCGTAAACAGCTGTTCCAACGGCTGGGCCGCTATGAGACCCCAGGAGCAGAAGTTGCGATCAATGCGTATCTGGATCTGGCGGCAGAGCTGGGTATAGACCCTACAGTTATGTCTCTTGCCTTTGTAAAGTCGCGCTCCTTTGTAACTTCGGTGATTATCGGGGCAACCAATCTGGAGCAGCTCAAGATCAATATTGATGCCGGTGATTTTGAAATGACAGCGGAGATTGAACAGAGGATCAACGATATCCATCTGCTTTACTCCAATCCCTGCCCCTGATCGGGGCGGCTGATTCTCATTTGAGTTCCATTTTTTTACCGGAGTGCCCTTTGGGCCTCCGGCATTTTCTTTGGTTACTACGTTTGGGATCATGCGCTTTTGTTCACCATTTGAACAACTTAAAGAAATTTGCTTGTACTATTTAAATTAAAGAGGCATGATTTTAGGATCAGCAGTGAAGTGAGCGGAGGGTTGAGTGATGCCCCGACTGTTTACCGGATTTGAGGTTCCCTCAAATATTGGTTCCAAGCTGAGCATGCTTCGAGGTGGTTTACGCGGTGCCCGCTGGATAGATCCCGAAAATTATCACATAACCTTACGTTTTATCGGTGATATTGATGACCGGGTTGCCGAGGATGTTATGTGTGAACTGGACCGGATCCGGCGTAAGTCTCTCACCATTCATCTGGATGGTCTGGGCGTCTTTGGTAACGGGAAACCTCATGCTGTTTGGGCCCGCGTTATTCCGAGTGAAGATTTGTACGAACTACAATCCGAACAGGAACGTATTCTTCAGCGCATAGGCTTAAAAGCGGAAAGGCGTAAATATACGCCCCATGTAACGCTTGCACGTGTCAGGAGAACCGGACCGGAAGAAGTTGCAAAATGGCTTAGTCTTAATGGGTCGTTTCAGGCAGAGCCCTTTATTGCGGGCCGTTTCGTACTTTATTCCGCAAAAGAAACTGTTGGGGGCGGCCCATATCTGGTGGAAGAGGCTTACCCGTTGGCTGCCTAACCACTTTATGTGGTTAAACTTCCAGACCACGGAGTTTGGATACAAGTGGCTTTAAGGGAGATACTTTCTCCGGATCTTTATGCTCAAGAAGGCGGAAGTCATTTTTTTGGTTCACTTGTGGTGGCTTTACCCGAGGTATAGAACCTCTCATATTCTTTGGGAGGGGGACGAGTCTGATCAGGCCATCATCAGGGCCATGTAGCTGTGTTAAACCAGCAGATAGTGCTGTAGGTGGGGCAGCTGCAGCCATAAGAATGGATAGGGCTAAGATAGAAATACTATTTTGTGGCATTGTCCCCCACTACAAACTGATGAAATTGGCTTCAGCCTCTAACAAGCGGGGTGGTGACGCAATCTGTCAGTTCAGCCACCCTTTCATCATGGGGGCACCGAGCCTGCCTGAGCAGGCTCGGTCAATTTTTTATAGTTCAGTTTCTTCCAAAAGCCGGCGTGCAATTACCTGTGCCTGAATTTCCGCTGCTCCTTCAAAGATTGAAAGAATACGGGCATCGCACAGCACGCGAGAGACGGGGTACTCAAGTGCAAAGCCGTTACCACCATGAATTTGCAGAGCATTATCCGCATTGGCCCATGCTATGCGGGCACCCAGCAGTTTGGCCATACCAGCTTCCAAGTCACAACGGCGACCACTGTCTTTTTGAGATGCGGAGAAGTAGGTGAGCTGACGCCCAATCAGGATCTCAACGGCCATCATAACCAGTTTATCGGCTACACGCGGGAAGCTCAGAAGTGGTTTTCCGAACTGAATGCGCTCTTGGGCATAGCGCAAGCCAAGATCAAAAGCGGATTGAGCAACACCAATAGCACGGGCTGCGGTTTGAATACGTGCGGATTCAAACGTTTGCATCAGCTGCTTGAAACCGTGGCCTTCTTTTTGCCCAAGCAGGTTTTCCTCTGAAACTTCAAAACCGTCAAATGCAATTTCGTACTCTTTCATTCCACGGTAACCGAGCACTTCAATTTCACCGCCGGTCATACCTTCAGCCGGAAAGGGAGTCTCATCGTCTCCCCGTGGCTTTTCAGCAATGAACATGGAAAGACCCTTGTACCCTTTTTCATCGGGGTTGGTTCTGGCCAGAAGTGTCATAATGTCGGCGCGTACCGGGTGGGTGATCCAAGTCTTGTTGCCGTAGACTTTCCACTTCCCGTCCTCTTTCACCGCGCGTGTCTTCAAGGACGCCAGATCAGAACCGGTGTTTGGCTCGGTAAAGACTGCTGTGGGCAAGACTTCACCGGAGGCGATGGCTGGAAGCCACTTTGCTTTCTGCTCGTCGGTTCCCCCGCATAAAATCAACTCGGCAGCGATTTCAGAACGTGTGCCAAGAGAGCCAACGCCAATGTATGCTCTTGAGAGTTCTTCAGAGACCACACACATGGATTCTTTGCCAAGGCCAAGACCGCCATATTCCTCAGGGATGGTGAGCCCAAAGACCCCCAGTTCCGCCATTTTTGAAAGAACTTCCATAGGAATGTAGTCATTTTTCAGGTGCCACTCATGGGCATGGGGCAGCACTTCAGCTTCAGCAAATTTGCGCATTTCGTCACGAATTTGCTCGTAGGTCTCATCCAGACCTGTGGCCCCAATTGAGGCATTGCCTTCCATATGGGCGATATGTTTGGCCAGCTCCGCACGGATTTCAGGGGTAGACCCGTGAGCAATAGCTTCCTGAACTTCCGCGGTATAGTGTTCGGCAATATCTACAGGGGTTAACCCAACATCACTCAAGCGCAACATTTCGCTTTGGCTGATGGGAACACCGCCAAAAAACTGTCCTGTATATTCAGCAAATCCAATGCGTACAATGAGGTCCTCAACCTCTCCGAATTGGCCTTTTGCGGTCATCCGGTCTACATAAAGGTCCAGTTGGCGCAGCGCTTCCACGTAGGTGGCAAGCCATGCAATCCCATGTGTTGCCCGTTGCTCTTTTTCGACCAATGCTGCGGAGATTTTCCCATCGGCTAATACGCGCTTCTTGACCCGCTTTTTTGCTGTTTCGAGAAGCTTGTCCAGACCACTTAGTGTCTCTTTACGAAGTGCCGCATGTTCTGTGTTGTTTTTCAATGCTTGTTCTGTTGCCATAGGCACGGTCAGCCTCCCTCTGCTCCGTCCGAAAGAATTGTGCGCTGCAACACTAATGGGATGCAGGAATAATTCAATGGACCTTTGGTGGTAGGCTTAACTTTTGGATCAAGGCTGGCTAGGTTATGCTCATGCAGTCAAACTGATACAAATAAATTTTATTGTGAGCCAATGACTTTCTGGAAATACCTGCGTATTGGATATGCAATCGTTGCAGATGCTATCGGTCATTTTATTGACGATGACGGGCCTGCTATTGCCAGTCATGTGGCGTTGTCATCATTGATGGCGATTTTTCCGTTTCTCATTTTTGTCGCAGCTCTTTCAGGCTTTATCGGGTTTCATGATGTTGCAGAGATGGCAACAGATCTTATTTTTGAGGCTTGGCCAAAACAGGTTGCAGGTCCTGTTTCCTCGGAAATCGATAGTGTCCTCACCCAGCCGCGGGGAGATCTTTTAACATTCGGTGTGATTGTGACGCTCTGGTTTTCATCTAATGGAGTTGAAGCAGTGAGGGCCGCGCTTAATCGCTCCTATAGGGTGAAGGAAACTCGAAGCTGGATCTGGTGCCGTGTACAATCAATTATCGCTGTTCTTATCGGTTCTATTGTGCTGATGATTTTTACGCTGCTGATAATTGTCGGGCCATTGGTCTGGAGCGAGGCGACCAAACTTATTCCGCATCTGGCCAACCTTGACTATCACGCCAATATTATTCGCTATGGGGGAACTTCGGTTCTTTTGATCATTGCGCTTTTTGTAGCCCATTTGGTGCTGCCCAATGGCAAACGAGGGGTACTTGAAGTTCTGCCGGGCGTGTTTTTGACGGTTTTTTTATGGGTTGGCTTTGGGTCGGCTTTCGGGATTTATCTCGCAAACTTTGCCCACTATGTATCCCTATACGCAGGTCTTGCCGGTATTATGACTGCTTTAATTTTCATGTATTTGACCGCTGCAATTTTCATCATCGGGGGTGAGTTTAATGCGGCGATCCTACGGCAACGAAATATCGGCAAGTTCAAGAAGAGTAAGGCTCTCCTTCAAGCTGCCTCTTCTGTGGCGCAGGACGGCACAAAAGAATAGCACCCACAATAACGGCCATGCCAACGAACTGGGTGGCAACGAGCGTTTCTTCGAACATGAAGTAGCTTTCTATCGCGGTGGCTACGGGGACCAGATAGAATAATGAGGCAGTTTGTGAGACGGCCCCCTTCTTAATAAGAACCATCAGTAGGAGAATGGCGATAAGTGAAAGAACAATTACCAACCAGCCCAGTGCAAATATGAGCTCCCAACTCCAGTCGATCTGCCAAGTTTCTGTCGCCGAAAGGGGCAAAACAACCAGAAGTGCGCCGATATATTGATAGAAGGTTGCCGTAATCAGATCTGTATCTGCAGAAAGGCGCTTTTGAAACGCAGTTCCCAAGGAAATACCAATAACTGAAATAAGTGCAGCGAGAACGGTGACCGGGGGAATATCGTTCACACCGATGCCAAGTTTAGGAATAATAACAAAGGCCAGTCCGACAACCCCTAGGGCGATTCCCAGCCACTGCTTGAGGGAAATATGCTCATGCAGCAACGCTTTGGCTGCCAGTGTTGTGAAAAGTGGCTGAAGGCCAAGGGTCATGGCTGTTATGCCTGCGGGCATACCGTTGGCAATGGCCCAAAAAACGCCTCCAAGATAAACCCCATGAATAACTACTCCAGCAATCAGTGAGTGATAAATCTGGCTTGATGGCAGTTTGAGACTATGACCTTGGGCAAAAATCAAAATGATAAGTAACGGAATCACTAGGAAAAAGCGCAGTGAAAGGAATACGAACGGTTCAATATAGGGTGAGCCCAGTTTTGTACCAATAAAGCCCGTAGACCATATCAAAACGAAGGCGGCAGGGATGAGGGGGACAAAGCGTGCCATCTGAGTAGATCCTTCTTATTGATTGGTCGCCTGTCCATACAGTTTGTGGTGCGGAATGTCAGGATTACTAACTAATATTTAAGTAGTTTGTAAATACAAGTGGTTGCCAATATTAGAAATTCTTAAGGTAGTTTCACGGTTAATGCATTTGATTGTGTGGGGTTGGAAATGAAACGGAAACTGGCGAGCGTTCGGGGTTGGTTGGGTTCAATTAGCATTCGCGCGCGGGTATTGTCTCTCTCGGTTGTGGCCATGTTGGGTATAGGGTTGATTGCTGGTGGTTACACATGGGGACAACAGCAAACACGGGACGCAACGGAAACTGCAGAAAGCTATTCGGAGCTTGCAGCCTATTCCCGTTCTGTTGCCGCCAAGGCCGGAGCTTTGCAGTCTATCCAGAATTCGTACCAGCTTAATCCAAGCGCCAGTTTGAAAGAGAAATTTTTTCAGGAGCTGGAAGTTGCTTTTTCCGCGTTGTCTTATCTCCGCTCTCTAACGGTTGCAGAGCAGTATGCATTGGAAGTAGATGATGCAAAGGACACCTTTGAAGGTATTAAAGGTGCTTTCAACCAGCTCTACGCATTACAGGAGCAGGTCGGTTTCGATGGCGACTCCGGCCTGCGGGCAGTGCTGTCCAATAAGTTTAATCTTGCCCAAAATGAACTCGCCAAAAACACCCGGCGCACCAAAGATCCAAATGAGCTTAAACTTATTTCATCTCTTTCAGAGGTTAAACAACAGGAGCTGGCTTTCCAGCTCACACACAGTGATGTTAATCTGGGTGATTTTGAAGTTGCCTTTTCCCGTTTCGAACGCAACATAGGGCGAGTGGATCTGAACCCTGCAGCTATTAAGATCATAGATGGGAATATGAAGTTTTACCGTCAGGCATTCGATGCCTATACGGACCTAATTAAGCAACAAGATTCTGCCTCGACCCTCTTAACCAACCTGTTTGATCTGCTTCCACCTCGTTTGGAAGCCCTTCAAGTTGCGGCAATTCAGGGCGCTGAATCTGCAACAATACAGCGAAATGAAATTGCAGGCCAAGTGCAAATTGTTTCGTTTACTTTGATTGGTATCATTGCGGCTCTTTCCCTCATAATCGGCTTGCTAATTACCCGCAGTATCATGCAACCTTTGAGCCAACTTCGGAAAGCGATGGTGAAACTGGCGAAGGGGGAAACAACAGTCATCGTTGAAGAGGATAAGGGCGGAAGAGAGCTAGCGTCCATGGCTCAGGCTGTTACCTTCTTTCGCCAAAGCTTAATTGAACGAAAAGATCTGGAAGTTGCAAGAGATCGTGAAAGTGCTAGCAGAACAGCTCGGGCCCAGAATATTGATCAGTTGATTGCTGAATTTGAAACATCCATTGGTAGAGCTCTGAAAGGCCTTGATGGAGCGGCTGAGGGGCTGAGCTCCGCTTCTCAGGATGTAGAGAAATCGGCTAATAATGTTCTGAATGAAGCTGGTGATGCTGGACGGGCAGTGGAAGAGGCAACAGTGAATGTTTCAAGTGCCTCCTCTGCAACGGAAGAGCTGGCGATGTCCATTAACGAGATTGCCAGTCAGACAGATCAAACCTCGCGGGTCGCCGGCAGGGCTATGGAAGGTTCAAAGTCCACGACGCTTACAATGCACTCCTTGAGTGAGGCAGCAGACCATATTGGAGATGCAGTTAATTTGATCAGGGAAATTGCTAACCAGACCAACCTGCTTGCTTTGAATGCTACAATTGAAGCTGCGCGGGCAGGGGAGCATGGCAAAGGCTTTGCTGTTGTCGCGGCCGAGGTCAAGCAGCTTGCCAACCAGACTTCACAGGCAACCGAGGAGATCGCGCTTCAGGTTGGCTCGATACAGGAGGCCTCAGCCAATGCTGTTGAAGCCATCGGGGATGTCGGAAATGTCATTGAGGAGATGAACCAGATTGCATCAGCAGTTGCCGCCTCTGTGGAACAGCAAAATGCAGCAGTCTCTTCCATATCTGAAAATGTGGCCAATGCGAATCAAAGTGCTTTGAGAGGGGCAGAAGCAATGAAGACGGTTGCGCAGGCCTCTCAAGCTTCAAGGGCCTCTGGAGATACCGTATCCAGCCTTGCTACTGTGCTGTCTGATGAAGCCGGTCATATTCGCAGTGAAGTCACCGCATTCCTTCAAAAGGTTCGTGCAGCTTAATCTGGACTTTGAAAAGGCTGCCGCATTCTGGCAGCCTTATTTACTTCTTGTTCAGCGTGTATTTTCCAAAATGAGAGAAGCCACCTGCCTCGGGTGTTCATATTGCAGCATGTGGCCCGCCCCCTTAAAGCTGTGCAGCGCAATGTTGGCGGGAATGGCCTTCGTTTGAGAGTAGGGCAGAATTTGATCGTCTGTTCCCCAAAGAAGTTTAATGGGAAAGCTCATATCGCCCAGTTTTTCTATGGGAAGCACACCTTGGCCTTCAGCCTTTAAAAATGCTCCGTGAACTTTTTCAAGTGCCTCTATCGCGCCCTTACGAGCTCGCTCGTTTGCGAGGTGAGCGGAAATTTTCCATGGAATTTTATGACCCTTTCCAAAGAAGTGATGAAGCACTTCGTCTTGTGCTTCTGCAGTTTTGGAAGCTGCGTATTGCTGAAGAACCGCACCGTTAATCTCTTCACCAAATCCCCCGGGACCAATAAGAGTGAGGCTCGCCACAATTTCAGGGCTTCTCATGGCAATCAAACAAGCAATAGCTCCCCCCATGGAGTGCCCAACCAGATGGACGCGGTGCAAGTTGAGTGCTTTCAGGGAGCTAGCAACGGACTTGGCGGCGCTGCCCGGGCTTCCAATCTCGGGCCAGTTGAGGGCGCGCCCATGGCCGGGCAGGTCAAAGGCAATTGTTTCTCGCTTGGCTTCCAATGTTGTTTGGAGTGGTCTCCAAGAAGTTGCATCCGACCCGAAGCCATGAATAAAAATAGCTGGCGCTTTTTTGCCATTACCAGCTTTTGAATAGGGCAGACAGGATGTCTGGGTGGAAATGATCTCGTCCATAGTGCCTCCAAAACATTGTTTTTTATTAAATTTGAATACTTAGATGTCTTTGCGTAATCTCATGGTAAATTCTATTGATAAGTTGTTGATAGTTTCATTTACACTCAAAAATCGTAGAGACTGCATATGAAAGCAGTTTACTGACGCGCCGTAACTTGTACATTTGCCAGACTAAAACAAGCATACTTGAGCAGGCGGGATTGTTCTATGAACAATCACGAAGAATTTTCATGGCTTGAGCCGTGTTCTCAAGCGTAGGACATATAGTATTTCACAGTAAAGCGTGAATTCGATTTTTCGTTGGGGGAAAAATGTTGTCGGGGATTCGGATATTTATTTTAACACTGCTGCTTACTGTCAGCTCCTTTTTTGTCATGCCGATTTCAAGTGAGGCAGGGCAATATTGGGATCCGCAGCAAAGCAAGTGGATCGTATACCGTGAAGATCCGCGGTTCATGGAAGCTTCGGTTAAGCGTAAATATAAGCGCAAACTTGTACGTTATCGTACCGATGAAGAGCCGGGCACAATCATCGTTGATACAAAGGGCCGATACTTGTATCACGTACAATCCAAGGGCAAGGCTATGCGCTATGGAATTGGCGTGGGCCGTGATGGGTTCCGTTGGTCGGGCAATGAGAAAGTGACCCGCAAAGCTAAATGGCCGGGTTGGACACCGCCACCAGAAATGCGCCGCCGTGAGGCCGCAAAGGGGCGTAAGCTTCCTTCATATATGAAGGGTGGACCTGAAAACCCTCTGGGTGCGCGTGCATTGTATCTGGGATCTACCATCTACCGCATTCATGGAACAAATGAGGCTTGGTCAATCGGTAAGGCTGTGTCTTCCGGCTGTTTCAGAATGTTGAATAGCGATGTTGAGCATCTTTATGAGCAAGTGGATATTGGTACGAAAGTGGTGATCGAGCAGGGATAACCACCGCCTTTTCTACAAAAGGCCGCCGTTGAGAAAACAGGCGGCCTTTTTTATGCACTAAAATAGAACATTACCCAGAGTATGACTTTACGACCATTTTTATTGTTTTCGTTTTCCCAGTAGGCGCAATCGTATGAGCTACGTCCTACGCTCTCTTGCCTTGGTACTTCTTACCCCTGTCGTAGGTCTCTTTATTGTTGCAGGTACTGCAATCCAGACACAAAGGATTCGTGTTTTTAATTTCTCTGGTTGGTTTGTTCTTGTATCCCTTATTTCGTATATAGGTTGGATATTTAGTCTAGCAATTCTATTTGTACCGGGCAGTAAAGGTTTAAATAACTTTGGGGCTGATCCAAGAGAAATACTGCAATCTTAACGCCTTAAGAATACAAGTTTGATGATTTGAAAAAGTCATGACGCATATTATAGGAAGCAAATAAAAAGGCCGGAAAACCGGCCTTTTTGAGTCTTGTTATACCAAGCTGCCGTGGCAGTGTTTGAACTTCTTACCCGAGCCGCACGGACATGGCTCGTTGCGTCCCACCTTGCCCCATGTTTCAGGGTCTTGAGGGTTGCGGCCATTTGGTGCCTGCTCCGCTCGAATTTGTGCCAACTGGCGATCAGCAAGCGCGAACTCGTCTTCACCGGTAGTTGCGTCCACGTGATGGCCGTGCATTTCCGGCAATTCAGCGTTCGTTGGAAGCTCCGGGGGCTGCTGCTGCATTAACTCCACATGCATCAATTGTGTTGTGGTGGTTTCGCGAAGGTTTGCCAGCATGGATTCAAAGAGAGAGAAGGACTCTGTCTTATACTCTTGCAATGGATCACGCTGCGCGTAGCCGCGGAGGCCAACAACGGCGCGCAGATGATCCAGATTAGCCAGATGCTCGCGCCATAAGTTGTCAATGCTTCGCAACAGGACCGCTTTTTCGATCTGGCGCATCACATCTGCACCATAGTTGGCGGTTTTTGCAGCCATTGCTTCAGCGGCGGCGCGTTTAATGCGGGATTCCACCTCTTCGTCGGCAATACCTTCCTCGTTGGCCCAGTCAACAACTGGCAACTGCAGAGCAAGCTTTTCTTCGACTTCTTTCTGAAGGCCTTCTGTATTCCACTGCTCAGGATATGCCTTTTCTGGAATGTGGAGTGCAACGAGACCTTCTACGGTTTCTTCTCGCATTTCCGCTACAGCTTCAGCCACAACGGTGTCATCCATCATTTCAAGACGCTGCTCGAAAACAACCTTACGCTGATCGTTCATAACATCGTCGAACTTTAGCAGGTTTTTACGAATGTCGAAGTTGCGAGCTTCAACCTTTTGCTGCGCCTTCATCAATGCCTTGTTGATCCAAGGATGGATGATAGCTTCTCCGTCTTTTAATCCCAGCTTCTGCAGCATGGAGTCCATGCGGTCTGATCCAAAAATGCGCATCAGGTCATCCTGGAGAGACAGGAAGAACTTGGAGTGACCGGGATCTCCCTGACGACCGGAACGGCCCCGCAGCTGGTTGTCAATCCGGCGACTTTCATGGCGCTCTGTTGCGACAACGTAGAGGCCACCAGCGGCTAGTGCGCGTTCTTTGAGAACTTCGAACTCTTTGCCGATTGCTTCTTCTTTTTCTGTACGCTCAGCACCTTCAGGCATATCACCAAGCTCGGCGGCAATGCGCATCTCAAGGTTACCGCCCAACTGGATATCCGTACCACGCCCAGCCATGTTGGTCGCGATGGTGACGGCCCCTGGAATGCCGGCCTGAGAAATAATCTGAGCTTCCTGCTCGTGGTAACGGGCGTTCAGAACGGCAAAGATTTTTGCGTTCTTGGAAGTTTCGCGGTCAGCATAAAGCGCAGCAAAGGCATTGGCGTCAGAAAGGTCCGCTTGCTTATAGCCATGCTTTTGAAGTTGCTGGGCCAGAATCTCCGACTTTTCGATAGATGTGGTACCAACCAGAATAGGTTGTTCTCGCTCGCGGCATTCATCAATAAGATGCAAAATAGCGTTGAACTTTTCATCAACAGTCCGGTAGACCTCATCGTCCTCATCAACACGCTTGATAGGCTTGTTCGTCGGAATATCGATCACTTCCAAGCCATAGATGTCCATGAACTCTTCGGCTTCCGTCATGGCTGTACCGGTCATACCGGCTAGCTTATCGTACATGCGGAAGTAGTTCTGGAAGGTGATGGAGGCTAGCGTCTGATTTTCTGGCTGGATCGCAACTTTCTCTTTGGCTTCTAGCGCTTGGTGTAGACCTTCAGAGAAGCGGCGACCGGGCATCATACGACCGGTGAATTCGTCAATAATAATAACTTCATCATTGCGAACGATGTAATCACGATCCCGCTGGAAAAGCTTATGGGCTTTCAAACCTTGCTGCAGGTGGTGAACTGTGGACACGTTCTCTACATCATACAGCGAATCGCCTTTGAGAAGCCCTGCATCAGAAAGCAAGTTCTCAAGGTTTTCGTTACCATGTTCGGTGAAAGTCGCCGAGCGGGCTTTTTCGTCCAGCTCGAAATCCTCATCCGTAAGCTTTGGAATAAACGTGTCGATTGTGTTGTAAAAATCAGTACGATCTTCCAGTGGCCCTGAGATGATAAGAGGCGTACGGGCCTCGTCGACCAAAATGGAATCCACCTCATCCACAATCGCGAAATGATGCGGTCGCTGAACCATTGATTCGCGCTCATACTTCATATTGTCGCGCAGGTAATCGAAGCCGAATTCGTTGTTGGTGCCGTAAGTTACGTCAGCTTTGTAGGCGTCTCCACGCTCTTCATCGCTAATGCCATGAACAATCAGACCGGTTGTCAGACCAAGGAAGCGGTAGACCTGCCCCATCCACTCAACGTCACGAGAGGCAAGGTAGTCGTTCACTGTCACAACGTGAACACCCTTGCCTGTCAAGGCGTTGAGGTAAACCGGAGCCGTGGCCACAAGGGTTTTACCCTCACCTGTACGCATTTCGGTAATCTGGCCGGCGTGAAGAACCATGCCACCAATGAGCTGAACATCATACTGTCTAAGGCCAAGAACGCGCCGGGATGCTTCTCGCACTACTGCAAAAGCTGGTATGAGCAGGTCATCCAGTTTCGCGCCTGCTGCCAGCTGGCTTCGAAATTCTTCGGTTTTCGCTTTCAGTTGCTCATCGCTAAGCGCTTGCATTTCAGGCTCAAGGGCGTTGATAGCCGTGACCTTATGTCTGAGAGCCTTAACCGTGCGGTCATTCGCAGAACCAAAAATTTTACGGGCGAGTGCGCCGAGCCCCACCATATGCGGACCTTCCTTTGTCAGGTGTGCTAGATCAATCGATCAGCTACAACCTAGAAATCTTCATATTTCTGATTTATGCAGCCTCAGACCCCAAGCGAGTCAGTCGGTTGCCCCAGCGGATTAAGCATGTAAGCGAAAAGAACCGGGCGATTGACAGATAAGTTGGGGGGATGTGGTTGTCAACGCTAACAACCGTTGCAAACTGCGCTTTATCATCGTGACGTTGCTATTGGATCAACCTTTTTTGATTACAGTGATTATTCTGATGGCATCCAGAGAAAGAGAAAAACATGACTTTAGCCCTTTCCAGACCACTTAAAGGCACTGTTGCTGCTGCCGCTTTTGTATTGTGTCTTGGTGTCGCAAATGCCCAGGAGAAAGACCCCAATGCGGTCGTGGCAAAAGTTGGTGATGTAACTATTACTGAAGCTGACATTGCATTAGCTGCACGCGATTATGCCCAGCAACTCCAACAGGTGCCACCAACACAGTGGCGTGGTGTGCTCACTGATGTGCTTGTTGAGATGACCCTTTTCGCTAATGAAGCTGAAAAAGAAGGTCTGGATAAAACAGAAGAATTTAAACGCGCGATGAATTTGGAGCGCCTACGCGCCCTACAGAATGCTTATTTCCAGAAAAATATCCAAGGAACAATTACTGAGGCCGAGCTGAAAGACGCTTACGGTAAAAAGTTCGAAAACTTTGCAGGCTCGGAAGAGGTTTCTGCACGTCACATTCTGGTTGATTCAGAAGAAGAGGCAAACGGTATCATTGCTCAGTTGGACAAAGGCGCAAACTTTGAAGAATTGGCCAAAGAAAAGTCTACGGGTCCAAGCGGTCCAAATGGTGGGTCACTAGGTTACTTTGGTAAAGGCCAGATGGTTCCAGAGTTCGAGAAAGCTGCTTTTGGGCTTAAGCCGGGCTCCTATACAAAAGAGCCTGTGAAAACCCAGTTCGGTTATCACATCATTAAGAGTGAAGATAAACGTCAGCAGCCTGCTCCTGCCTTTGAACAGGTAGAAGGTCAGCTTACGCAAGAAATCATGGCTCAGAAGTTCAAAGAAAACATCGAAAAGCTGAAAGAGAACACCAAAGTGGAAGTGTTCTCTGCAAACGCTGAGGGCGACAAGGCAGCTGTTGAAAGCAAATAAGTAAAGCTGAACCTTTAAATAAAGACTTGTCATAGGGGCTTCATTTGGCTAACGCCTGATGAAGCCTTTATTTTTTGTCGGTCTTTCTGGAGGGTTTTCATGAGTGCTGCAATTTCACCCCTAGCTCCAAAGTCTTATCCTGAACTGCCAGAGATCAAGGGACTGCGATTTGCAACGGCAGAAGCTGGGGTAAAGTATCAAGGGCGAGAAGATGTCCTGTTGATGCTTCTGGATGGGCCAGCCCACATTGCAGGCGTTTTCACACAGTCCAAGTGTCCGAGTGCTCCAGTTGATTGGTGCAAGGAAAACTTGCCTCAGGGTACAGTGCGCGCAATTTTGATTAACTCCGGTAATGCCAATGCGTTTACGGGCAAAAAGGGCAGGGCAGCCGTTGAACTCACTGCAAATATTCTGGGCAACGCTACCGGCATTGACCATAAAGAGATCTATCTGGCGTCCACTGGCGTAATTGGTGAGCCGCTGCCTGCAGAGCGTTTTGTAGCCGTGATGGATCAGCTCATAGAGCGCGCTGAGGGAAAGAGCTGGATGTCTGCGGCAAAAGCCATCATGACAACAGACACCTATCCAAAACTTGCAACAAAGAATGTCAAACTGGGAGACACAACCGTCACTCTCAACGGCATCGCCAAGGGTGCGGGTATGATCGCCCCGGATATGGCTACCATGCTGGGTTTCTTGTTTACAGATGCGGCCATACCCGCTCCTATCTTACAATCCTTGCTCTCTCAAAGCGTTGGTGGCTCGTTTAATGCCATTACGGTGGACAGTGATACCTCCACGTCAGATAGTGTCCTGCTGGCGGCGACAGGCGCCGCAGGCAACGAACCTGTGAAGAGCGAAAATGACCCACGTCTTCAGGATTTCAAGGCGGCACTGTTTGAAATGATGAAGGACTTGTCCCACCAGATTGTCAAGGATGGGGAAGGTGCAACCAAGTTTGTGGAAGTACACGTGAAAGGGGCGGTTTCAAACGAGTCTGCCAAGAAGGTTGCACTTTCTATTGCCAATTCGCCTCTCGTGAAAACAGCGGTTGCGGGTGAAGATGCGAACTGGGGCCGCGTAGTTATGGCCGTGGGTAAAGCTGGAGAGCCTGCCGACAGAGACCGCCTTGCCATCTGGTTCGGAGATATCCGTGTGGCCGTAGATGGAGAGCGGGACGATGATTACAGTGAAGATGCCGCTTCACAAGTCATGAAGAACGACGAAATTCTATTGACCGTGGATCTGGGACTGGGAGATGGCTGCGCATCTGTTTGGACTTGTGATTTGACAAAAGAATATGTGGCGATCAATGGCGATTATAGATCTTAATGGCTGTGGTCCGGTTGCGCCTGAATGCAGTCTTGATGAAGTGTTGCGTATGGAGCAGTCGAACCTGAACTGTTTTCCATCATCGAAGACCGATTTTGATGGGGGGTGGTTGATGCGGATTTCGTCTTCCAATCCTTCAAAACGTATTAATTCGCTCAACTTTTTCGATAAAAGTGATAATGAAAATGTGGGAGGGCGGCTGGACTACGCGCAGCACACATTTAAACGGCTGAATGTGCCCTTTAATGTCAGGTGGACCCCCTTAACGCCGGATGATGTTGATAGTGAAATGGACCAGCGCCATTACACGCGATATTCCGAGACGTTGGTACTCAGGCGGGCTATTTGGTCCCTTGGTGAAACTGAAATTCCCTCCGGCTTGCAGATTAAGGAAGTTTCTTTTGACCAATGGGTAGATTGCTATCGGCAGGTTGGTGGAACGCGGGATGATTTCATTGCTCCAGAGGCTTTGAGCAGTCTTAAGTCCGTTATGTGCTCGGTTATTGCGCCAAGCATTAGTCTTGTTGCCGTCTCTGCGGACAATATCCCCCTTGCCGTGGTAAGTGCGGTTCTGGATAAGGACCAGCTAGGAGTTATGAATGTGGCAACGCATCCGGACCATAGAAGGTCTGGCTTGGCTCATGCTTTGGTGTTGAAAGCTCATGAAGCAGGGGCATCAAAAGGTGCTCAGTTCGCATGGCTACAGGTGGTTAAAGCAAATGCGGCAGGACGGAAGCTTTACGCTAACCTTGGTTACAAGGAAGCCTATCGCTACCACTACTGTTCGCCCCGTTGATTTGCGGCTCGCCTCATTCAAAAGAAAGTTAAAAGTTGCCCCAAACAGAGATAGGTCGTCCAATGAAAACACTCATTGTTGCCGCATGTTCCCTCATTGATGCTGATGGTAGAATTTTGCTTTCCCAGCGTCCGGAAGGAAAAAGTCTGGCGGGACTCTGGGAGTTTCCTGGAGGAAAGCAGGAGAGCGGCGAAACTCTGGAAGATACCCTAATTCGCGAGTTGCATGAAGAACTTGCCATTACGGTTAAAAAAGAGTGTTTGGCACCCCTAACATTTGCGAGTCATGTTTACGAAGATTTTTATCTACTCATGCCATTATATGTGTGCAGGCGGTGGTCGGGAACGCCAAAAGGGGCCGAGGGGCAAAATCTGGCTTGGGTTCGTGCAAACAAGTTGCGTACCTACAAAATGCCTGAAGCTGATGAACCTCTCATTCCGCATCTCATAGACTTGTTGTTGATGTAGATGTGAGCTGTAATGAATAAAAAGGGAGTATGGATGTTTTTTCTAGGGAAGGGCTGCGAAATTGATCGGGCGGGGTTTGCTGTACCGCATGCCGACAAAGAAACGAACCATACAGTTATCGTCGAGTATGTCATGATTGCCGGAATGCTGTCAGCGGCAATTTTGGCAAGTTTGGCCGCGATTGGATCATCCCGCCACTTGCAGGACTTTAATAACCTGCCTGTAGCTCCAATCCTTTTAGAGGTCTCCTAGCGCGCTTTGAACTGAACCGATTTTCAATCACGCTCCAGGTCAGTGTCTAAGGGGCGTTTTATCCGAAAATCGCCCCCCTTTGGGGAATATTAAATCTTAATCTCTTTTGCTCCAAGCGCATCTGCAAGATTCACTTTAGCAGATCCAGGCTTTAAAGGCTTTTGCTGGCTTTCATGGGGAGCCCAGCCTGAAAGTGATGTGAAAGTGAAAGTTGCTCTGATCCGGCCATCAGGATCAGAATAGTTTTGTGCGTAATACTGTGCGGCCTTCATGAAAAGTTGCTTGCTTGTGAAGTGCTTTTGTCTTGCGAGTAAAGGGTTGGCCGCTCCCATTTCCCGCAGGTCCTTCATCAGGTCGAACATGGTGTTATAGCGTACTGTTACTCGGTCCACATCTGTTACGGGCAGTGTAAAACCCGCCCTTTGTAACAGGCTGCCCAAGTCTCGCGTTTCCGCGAATGGGATCACACGCGGGGAGATGCCGCCAGAAAGCTCCATTTCCGCATGGAGCAGGCTATCTCTAAGCTCTGCCAGTGTCCCGCTTCCAAAAACCGTGGCAAGGAACAGGCCATCCGGCCGCAGGCATCTTCGTATCTGTGCGAGTGTGCCGGGTAAGTCGTCAACGACTTGCAAGTTCAGCAAGGATACAATCAGATCAACGCTTTCAGGTGCAAGGGGAGGGGACTGGTCATCAACCACCATATGTGGTGCGGACGCATTGGGGAGCGGGTCGAATAAGTCAGCTCTGAGGACAGTTTGAACCTTGCCGCTCTCACGCAGAGTCTGGGTCACATCAGCACTGTGCGCGCCCAAATCAATACCAATTTCAAATTGTCGGGAAACGAACTGAAGCCGTTCAGCAAAGTCCTGAATGGTAGCTTTTAAAAGAAAATCTGCCCCGTCGATATTTTTTTGCAGTATTGTCCTGCGGCGCTGGGCAAGAAGGGGTTTATCGAAAAGTCTATGATCATCCATGGGGCTGCCCGATATGTTTTGTCTTTGCTGTTGCTTTTTTGTTTCCCGTGAGGATCACGGGAAGAACTTGCCAATCTGACTTGGTAGAGTGCTTTTAAAGGAACAATGAATGATGAGGCAAGGGTGAACAAACGAGAGAGGTTACAAGCAAGCAGCCTTTTAGAGACTCTCATCCTTCTTTCCAAAGGTCTTTTGGACTTTATCACCCCTCCAAACTGTCCGTCATGTAACCTGTGTGTGCAAGGTAGGCAGGCATTGTGCGCAAGGTGCTGGGGGAAGTTACGGTTTTATTCAGGGCCTTTGAGAAATGGCACACCTTCCTCCTGTGAAGATGAAGCCCTAGAAGAAACCAGAGCTGTAGTTTTTTATGAAGGACCTGCCATGTCGCTTGTGCATCAATTCAAATACAACTGTATGCCCCGTCTTTCAGGCCAGATGGCGGCGATGATGTATCAAGCGGGTCGGCAGAAATTAAACGAAGATAAACTGCTTGTGCCCGTACCCTTACATTCTTTTCGTCTATGGCGTCGAAGTTTTAATCAATCAGCGCTTCTGGCCCGCGAGTTGGGAAAACTATCGGGGCTAGATTTTAGCATGGATGCCTTGGTGCGTAAGCAGTCGACCCGTCATCAGGTGGGGCTATCTCGCAGGGAGCGTATTGAAAATGTACAGGGTGCTTTTGAGGTCAGTCCTGATGCCCAGTTTACCCTTGCTGGGCGTTCTATTGTGCTCATTGATGATGTCTTGACCACAGGGGCCACTTTAGATGCTTGCAACTTGGCGCTCAAAGCAGCCGGTGCCAAGCGTGTTGATACATTGGTTTTTGCTGCTGTCGAACCAGATGAAGTAGCTGAAGAGCGCAACGAGTGGGCTGTGCGTATAACGACATAAGCTTCGGCCACTTGTTTAATGGGAGCAACTGACCATATAAGCAACGCTGAAAATTGCTGTCCTGAAGCAACAAGAATGGATGCTTCAGCTAAAACTAATAGGAAAAACAATGGAAAAAGTTGTTATCTACACTCGTGACCTGTGTGGTTACTGCACTCGTGCAAAACGACTTCTTGATAATAAAGAAGTAGAATACGCCGAATACAATGCGAGTGATGATCCGAGCCACCGTGAGGCCATGATTAAAAAGGCAAATGGAAAGTCAACATTTCCTCAGATCTTTATTGATTCAGAACATATAGGTGGCTGTGACGACTTGATGGCACTAGAACGTCGCGGTGGACTCGATGTTCTTCTTGCTGGATAAAGGCTAAGGAAAACAGCAAGAGCGTTTGAACCATGGAAAAATTTCTGGCAGCGTGTGTACAAATGAGGACAGGTCGTTCCGTTTCGGAAAACCTTGAGGTCTGCGAAACTTTGGTACGCATGGCTGCTGGTGGTGGCGCACGCTATATACAAACTCCGGAGATGACCAACCTTCTAGAGAAAGATCGTCGCTCCCAGTTAACCAAAAGTTCAAGGGAGGAAAGTGACCTTTTTCTTAAAAGGCTTCTACCGCTTGCTGCTGAGCTGGGCGTGTGGCTGCACCTTGGGTCTTTGGCAATTAAAGTCCGTGACGATAAACTGGTCAATCGTGGCTTTTTTATTTCGCCCAAGGGAGAAATTATTCAACGCTATGATAAGGTCCATATGTTCGATGTTAACTTGCCAAATGGCGAGACATGGTGCGAATCGTCGACATATGAAAGCGGCTCCCGAGTTTCCGTTATTCATACAGCAGTGGCATCAATCGGCATGGCGATTTGTTATGATTTGCGTCAGCCAGCGATCTTTCGCGAACAAGCCAAAGCCGGCGCTCAAATTCTAACAGCTCCCTCCGCTTTCACGAGGCAGACAGGAGAAGCTCACTGGCATGTATTGCAGCGGGCAAGAGCCATAGAAAATGGCGCATATATGATAAGCGCAGCTCAAGGTGGAGATCATGAAGATGGCCGCAGCACTTTTGGTCACAGTATGGTTGTTGATCCTTGGGGCAAAGTTGTCGCAGAGCTTGACCACAGAAAGCCAGATGTGCTTTTTGCGGAAATTGATTTGAAAAATGTGGCAGGGGCGCGGAAGAGAATTCCAGCGCTAGCTAATGAAAAAGCTTTTGTCATTCAGGAGGTTTCTGCGCTTGGCGCAGAGGAGATTCAGACTTGATCAATTACTCTTTGTGCTGTGACAATGGACATGAATTTGACGGCTGGTTCCGCAATTCATCTGATTTTGATAGGCAGCTGGCCATGGAGCTGGTTACGTGTCCTGTTTGTGACAGCTCAGTCGTCACCAAGCGGCTCATGGCACCCAATGTTTCTACATCGCGTACCAAGACAAAAGCGCAAAAAGAGCAACAGCTGAGAACTCAAGCTGAAAAAGCAGCCGTGGATGCGGTGAAGCCCCCCTCTCCGGCACCTGCCTCGCCCGCCTCGGGACAAGAGGTTGTAACTCAGGCGGTTCACCAGCCCAAAATTTCGAATGAGGTAAAAGAAAAGGCTCACGAAATGGTGGAAGCGCTTCGGGAGTTTCGAAAGCAGGCAACGCGAAACTCTGAAGATGTGGGTAAAAACTTTGCCGAGGAAGCGCGAAAGATGCACTATGGAGAATCTGAAAAGCGCAATATTCATGGGAGCTCATCCGTAGATGATGCGAAAGACTTGATTGAAGAGGGAATTGATGTGGTCCCGTTGCCAGCACTGCCGGAAGACCACAACTAATCAAGTTCATATTCCACACATACTGATGCGTAATAGCCCATAGAGCATGCCCCTGAGAATAAGCTCGTGACCCATGCTCTAGTGGACGTTCCGTTCAATTGGTCTCACCTGAGTAATAAAAAATCACTCAAAATACAGGACTTAGACTTCCAAATTTTTGGTCTTTGCAGGCTGTTCCGGCAAAATCGCAGGCTCGACCATAACAGCCGCACCGTTGGAGTTTTTAGCCTCGGCTGTGGCCGGTACGGTTTTGCTAGGAGCTTTTGCAGTGGGGCTCTTTTCGTTCTTAAGTTCAACGTCCTTGGCTGCGGCAGCTTTCTGTTTCGTGCTAGAACGGGCTGCTGGTTTTTTAGGTGCTGGTCGTTTAGGTGAAGTTGCTGCTTTCTTAACAGGAGCCCTTCGTTTTGGGGAAGCTGCAGCAGGTGCGGTTTCAGTAGACGCAGCTTCTTCAGGTGTGGCCTCTGCGCTCTCTTTAAGCTGTTCTATCGCCTCCAAGGCATATGAGTTGGCTTTTTGTGTTTTATCCAAAGCGGAAGACAGCTGAGCTGAGAACTGAGAAAACTGATTGTTGCCATGTTCCCGCCAGTCGCTCTGACAAGTCTGCAGGAAATCACTGGTCAATCGTGTTAGCTCTGGCCCAGTCGGCAAGCTTAGAATGCTGGTAAGAAGGGACAGCTGTGCATCCATGCGACGGTTGCAGAATACCAGATTGTTAGACATCACCGTGCCAAGTTGTTGCAACGCTTCTTTTTGTACGTCGGCAGCTTGCGTTAATGTATTGTTTTCCAATTGGTCAAATTGCTGAGCCCAGAACCAGTTTTGCCAAGGGGCAGTGGCATAATTTTCAGCAAATTTCTCGCTTGCGGCCTTAATTGTGTCTTCCCAATTAAACATCATATGTCCTCCAACCAAGTGCTGCATCGCTTAGGCAACGGGAAACCCCATTGAAAACCTGCGGATACTGTTCGCCAGTTGATCTTGAGACTTGATCCATATCGCAGGTAACTCAAGGTTACTGACATGGTAATGAGTAAGAAGTAACCCCAAAATTTAGGGGGTTACAAGAGTAATCGGAGATTCCCTTAAACTACAATAGGAGCCTGCATCCATTGAATTAGTGCGCCATTCACTTCTTCAGGGCACTCCAGTGGTGATAAATGCCCACAATTTTCAAAGAGTTCCAGTTTACTGCCGGCAATTGCACTATGCATTTCATTGGCAAGAGAGACGGGTGCGACCTGATCCTGAATTCCGACAATAATCAGCGTCGGGCAGCGAATATCACGTAAAATTCCTCTGTGATCTGGCCGCCGAATCAGCGCATTTTGTTGCGCTATAAAAACATCAGGACCAATTTCCTCGGCCATCTCGAGGGCTGCCTTTCTAATTTTGACATTTGAGATGTTTTGAGGTGCGACAAGGCTGGAGTACTTGGCAATATTCAGCTTAACAAATCGCCCTCTCTGGGCCAATTGGATTTCTTTTTTTCTTCTGGCAAGCTGTTCAGGTGTATTCGTGTGAGCATGGGTGCTGAGAAGGGCCAGACGTTTGACGCGTTCAGGCGCGAGGCGCATGATTTCCATTGCCACGTAGCCCCCCATAGAGTGACCAACAAGAGAAAATTGTGGCGGAGCTTCTTCAAGCAGTTGCTCCGCAATCCCTTTGAGAGAGGGTTTTTCACAGGTATTTGCAATCAGAATTGAATAGGCGCTTAACGCTTGGCACTGTGATTTAAAAACTGCCTTGGTGAGCGCGAGCCCGGGAATGAAAACGATACTCTCATTGTTTGTAGACATATAGTTTCCTTTCTGGGGTGTTTTTTATTTTTTGCTTTCGTCTATCCTGCTCTACGAGCAATGACCATGTAGTTCACGTCCAGATCCCGAGAGCGGGACCACTGGTCCAGAAGCGGGTTGAAACTCACTCCGCAGTCCTCGAAAATTTGAAGGCCGGCAGTTTCAAGTGGGCCTTTAATTTCCTCTGGACGGACAAGCTTATCATAGGAATGAGTTCCCGCAGGCAGCCAACGTAAAACGTGCTCTGCTGCAATGATAGCAAGGGCGTAAGCTTTTAGTGTGCGATTTATGGTTGCGACAAACATAAGGCCACCTGGCTTTACCATCGAGGCAGTTGTTTCAAGGAAAAGAGGAACATCTGCAACGTGTTCAACAACTTCCATGTTGAGAACTATATCAAATTTTTCGCCATTGGCAGCCAGCTCCTCGGCAGTCTCGCAGCGATAGTCTATATTCAAACCAGATTGCTCAGCATGAATTTTGGCTACATTGATATTGGTGGTGGAAGGGTCAGCTCCGATAACATCTGCCCCCATTTTTGCTATGGGTTCGCTTAGCAATCCGCCACCGCAACCGATATCCAATATACGTAGCCCTTTGAGAGCATGGGCAGATTTCTCGTCTCTTTCAAAGTGAGCGGATGCATATTCCTTAATGTAGGAAACTCGTACCGGATTGAATTTATGAAGTGGTTTGAATTTACCAGTTGGGTCCCACCATTCATCCGCTATCGCAGAAAAGCGGGCAACCTCTGAGGCGTCGACAGTGCCATGGGTTCCGGATGCGGATTTATCTGCCTGATGCATTGCATAAGTCTCCTTCAATTGAGGTAACTGGTGGTTCTTTAGAAGGTTTTTGTCAAGCCACTGGTTGCAGTGCCGGTTTCGTGCCTGTATGGAATGGTCTGAGTAACGTGGCAGTTAAAGTATGAGCCACTTGGCCCTCGGAGGAATTAAGGTAGCGATGGCCCGTTTAGTTATGAAATTCGGCGGCACCTCCGTCGCTGATCTGGATCGCATCCGCAACGTCGCGCGGCATGTGAAAAGAGAAGTTGATGCTGGCAACGAGGTTGCTGTGGTCGTCTCAGCCATGTCTGGCGTCACAAACAGCCTAGTCGGTTATACAAAGGATGCTGCGGCCCTGCACGATGCACGCGAGTACGATGCTGTTGTGGCCTCAGGAGAACAGGTGACATCTGGCCTGTTGTCAATTGTTCTGCAAGATATGGGCGTGGATGCCCGTTCATGGCAGGGGTGGCAAATTCCCATCCATACCAATGAAGCCCACGGTGCAGCCCGCATCGCGCGCATTGAAGGGAAAACGCTTATCGAGCGCCTCGAGCGCAAACAGGTAGCCGTTATCGCTGGTTTTCAGGGTCTTGCCCCGGATAACCGCATAGCCACCCTTGGCCGTGGCGGCTCGGATACCAGCGCCGTTGCAATTGCAGCAGCGATCAATGCGGACCGATGTGATATCTATACAGATGTTGATGGTGTCTACACCACAGACCCGCGAATTGTGACCAAAGCCAAACGCTTGGAAAAGGTTGCCTTTGAAGAGATGCTGGAAATGGCCTCATTGGGTGCCAAAGTCCTTCAGGTTCGATCTGTTGAGATGGCTATGGTGCATGGTGTGCGGACCTTTGTGCGCTCCAGTTTTGAGGATCCTGATGCTTCGCAAGTAGGCGAAGGGGGCCTCCCACCGGGTACACTTATTTGCGACGAGGACGAGATATTGGAACAGCAAGTCGTAACGGGTATCGCCTTTTCGAAGGACGAAGCTCAAATTTCAATCCGCAATGTGGCAGACAAACCTGGTGTTGCCGGTAGAGTGTTTGGCCCCTTGGCGGACGCGAACATCAATGTGGATATGATCGTTCAGAATATTTCACCTGATGGAAAGATGACGGACATCACTTTCACCGTGCCGGAAACCGACTACGACCGGGCACGCAAGGTGATTGAAGAAAATGTCGAAGAAATCGGTTTTGAAAATATTCAAGGGGCGACGGATGTTGTGAAAGTATCCGTTATTGGCATGGGGATGCGATCCCATGCTGGTGTCGCAGCGGACTGCTTTAGAGGTATGGCCGAGAAGGGAATTAATATTCGGGCAATCACAACGTCCGAAATAAAAATTTCCGTTTTGATCGACTCTGCCTATACAGAACTTGCAGTTAGAACGCTTCATTCGCTATACGGTCTGGACGGATAACCGTCGGGCGAGTCGACATTGAAACCCGTCTCGGCATACACTAGAGGCCGAGGCCAAATATTGTTGCACGAAGATTTTGTGCAACACTACCATGAGAATAGGTAGGGCAGGGCATGCGCAGCAGCTTGGCCGGACCGCGTGTTCTTCTGCGTCGCCTGCGAGAGGTGATGGCAGAGCCGAGCAATGCGCAGGAACGGCTTGATACAATTGTACAACTGATCGCGGCAAACGTAGTTGCAGAGGTTTGCTCTGTGTACATTTTGCGTGCAGACGGTGTGCTGGAGCTATATGCAACTGTCGGCTTGAATAAGAATGCGGTTCACCAAACTGCCTTAAGGGTCGGGGAAGGCCTTGTTGGCCAGATCGCCTCAGATGCCCGCCCTTTGAACCTTCCCAATGCTCAAGCCCACCCTTCTTTTGTTTATCGTCCTGAAACTGGTGAAGATAGTTTTAACTCCTTCCTCGGAGTACCCATTTTGCGGGCCGGGCGCACGCTTGGTGTTCTTGTTGTCCAGAATATGTCCCACCGAACTTATTTCGAGGATGAGGTCGAGGCTTTACAAACTACGGCGATGGTTATTGCTGAAATGGTGGCAGCTGGCGAGCTGGAAGCTTTGGCCCAGCAAGGAACAACAATTGATGTAGTGCGCCCGCTACACCTGAAAGGTGTGGCTCTTTCCGAAGGGATTGGTCTGGGGCATGTGGTCCTGCATGAGCCGCGGGTTGTTATCACAAACCTGATTGCAGAAGATGCCGACACGGAAAAGGAGAGGTTGGACGAAGCCGTTCACCGCCTGCGTCTTTCCTTGGACAACATGCTTTCAAATGGAGAATTCTCCCAGCATGGTGAGCACCGTGAGGTTCTGGAAGCTTATCGTATGTTCGCCTATGACCGTGGGTGGGTACGCAAAATTGAAGAGGCCATCCGTAATGGCCTGACCGCAGAAGCTGCCGTGGAGAAGGTGCAAAGTGATACACGGGCAAAAATGCTCCGGCAGACAGATCCATATTTGCGTGAGCGGTTACATGATTTGGACGACTTGGCTCACCGTCTGATCCGTGAACTCATGGGCAGGGGCAGCGGTGCTGATGATGATTCCATGCCGCAAGATGCCATTCTCGTTGCCCGTAATATGGGTGCAGCGGAACTTCTTGATTATGATCGGGACCGGATTCGTGGTCTTGCCTTGGAAGAGTGCGGGCCAACAAGCCATGTGACAATTGTGGCGCGGGCGCTTGGTATTCCCACTGTTGGACAGGTTGAGGATGTTGGTACGCTCGCGGAAGCTGGCGATGCGATCATCATCGACGGCGAAGGTGGGCGCGTCTTTTTAAGACCTCCATCGGATGTAGAGGAAGCGTTTGCTGAAAAAGTACGATTCCGGGCGCGGCGGCAAGAGCAATATAGGCAGCTGAGGTCCAAGCCGTCTGTAACGAAGGATGGAACGGATGTTCTTCTTCAGCTGAATGCGGGATTGCTGGTTGATCTGCCAAACCTGGTGGATGCTGGTGCGTCCGGTGTTGGGCTTTTTCGTACGGAATTGCAGTTCATGGTGGCCTCGTCATTCCCGCGTATGCGCGAACAGGAAGCCTTTTACACGAAGGTGCTGGATGCAGCTGGCGATAAGCCTGTGACGTTCCGTTCTCTGGATATTGGCGGAGACAAAGTTCTTCCCTACATGCGTTTGGCGCAAGAAGAAAATCCTGCCATGGGGTGGCGAGCCATCCGGTTTGGCTTGGATCGTCCAGGCCTTTTACGAACGCAGATCAGGGCAATGCTACATGCTGCGGCCGGTAGAACTTTCAAGCTCATGTTCCCTATGGTTGCCGACGTGGAGGAGTTCCGCAGGGCAAAGGACTATGTTGAGCGGGAGCTTAGGCACCTGAGCCAGCATGGCCATGAAGCTCCAAAAGAGTTGCTGCTTGGGGTTATGGTAGAAGTTCCAAGCCTGCTTTGGCAGTTGGAAGAGTTGTTCAAAGAAGTTGACTTCGTCTCTGTTGGGTCTAACGACCTCTACCAGTTCTTTAATGCGGCAGATCGTGGAAATGCCCGTGTTGCGGATCGATTTGACCCTTTAAGCCCAAGTTTCCTTAGGGCCCTTCGTGATATTGCCCAAAAAGGTGCGGTAATGGATGTACCAGTAACCTTGTGTGGTGAGCTTGCAGGCCAACCCATGGCCGCGATGGCTTTGTTGGGCGTCGGGTATCGGAGCCTGTCCATGTCTCCATCCTCAGTCGGTCCGGTGAAGACCATGGTGCGTGCTCTGGACTTAGTTAAACTCCAAGATACGCTTTTGCCATTGCTGGAACCGGGGCAAGCCCCCGATAATCTGTTGGATATTCTAACAAGATTTGCATCGGAAAATGATATTCCGGTATAGCTAGCCAATCTCTTGGTATTTGGGGCATGCAATGCTATGCCCTGCAAAAGCTTTTCCAGCCAAAGTCGTTAAGGAGTGAAACGCGAATGCTTGCGCAAGAAAAACTAAATACACTGCTTTCGCGATTTGACCAGATTGAACATGAAATGGCATCGGGACCCGAACCGAAAGTTTATATTCAGTTGTCGCGGGATTATTCCGAGCTGGAACCGATCGTGAAAGCTATTCGTGAGCTGCAGAAAGCGGAGAGCGAACTGGCGGATGCTCAAGCTATGCTCGAAGACAGCAGCCTTGATGCGGACATGAAAGAGCTTGCACAGACAGAACGGGACGAGCTCTCTAGCGCTGTTGAAGAACTGACCCAAAAGGTACGCATTGGCCTTCTTCCACGTGATAAAGCGGATTCGCACGACGTAATTCTGGAAGTACGTGCGGGAACTGGCGGGGATGAGGCAGCTCTGTTTGCCGGTGATCTGTTCCGAATGTATCAGCGCTTTGCTGATACAAGGGGATGGAAGGTAGAAGTTCTTTCCACCAGTGAAGGGGATATGGGCGGTTTTAAGGAAATCACTGCCGCCGTAACTGGCCAAGAGGTTTATGCTAAACTGAAGTTTGAATCCGGCGTGCACAGGGTGCAGCGCGTTCCGGACACAGAGTCTCAAGGACGTATTCATACATCCGCTGCAACCGTTGCTGTTCTTCCTCAAGCTGAGGAAGTGGATGTTGAAATCAACCCGGCAGACCTGCGCATTGATACATACCGCGCTTCCGGGGCTGGTGGTCAGCACGTGAATACAACAGATTCTGCTGTGCGTATCGTGCATAATCCGACGGGGATTGTGGTTGCCGTTCAAGACGAACGGTCTCAGCATAAAAACAAAGACCGGGCCATGAAGTTGCTTCGCGCCAAGATTTATGAGGTTGAGCGGGAACGCGCTGCCAGTGAGCGCACAGAAGCGCGCCGCTTGCAGGTTGGGTCAGGCGATCGTTCTGAACGTATCCGCACCTATAACTTCCCTCAGGGGCGTGTAACAGACCACCGGATCGGGTTGACGCTGTATAAGCTGGATCAGATGATGGCAGGTGAGGCAACAAGTGAAGTGATAGACGCTCTTATCATGGACCATCAAGCTAACCTTCTTGCTGCGGAAGGTCTTTGAGGTAAACCTTGGCTGGTACGCGGAAAACTGTTGAACAGCTTTATCGGGAGGTACGCTCCTCACTGCATGAGGCAGGTCTCCCGAATGCGGGCCTCGATGCGCGGATTTTGGTTGCTCACACGCTTGATGTTGAACCTAAGTCTTTGATATTACATTATGACAAGGCGGTTCAGGAGCAAGCTGAGAGGATAGTGAAAAGTCATGCGGAGGCTCGGATCTCCGGTACGCCAGTTGGCCGCATTTTGGGGGAGCGAGAGTTCTGGGGGCTTCGCTTTCAGCTGAATGAAGCAACTTTGGAGCCACGCTCTGATACGGAAACGCTGATTGAAGTTGCCCTTGAATACTGTGAGCGTACTAAGGGTATCGACTATCCTTGGACATTTGCAGATATTGGAACTGGGACCGGAGCCATAGTTGTCGCTCTGCTCAGCGAATTGCCCAACGCCAGAGCTGTTGCTGTTGACCTGTCGTTGAAGGCTGCTGAAGCGGCCTTAAGGAATGCACGGCTCAATGGCGTAGGGGATCGGATACTGATTACCTGCAGCTCATTCGTGGATCCGCTAGGGCAAGGCTTTGATTTCATAGTCAGTAATCCGCCTTATATTCGTAGTATTGTTGTTGAGGGGCTTTCCAGAGAAGTGAGAGAGCATGATCCCATGCTGGCGCTTGACGGTGGTGCCGATGGCCTTGATGCGTATCGTGAGTTGATGGGATCTGGTAAAAAGCTGTTGAAACCAACAGGGCGGCTTGTAATGGAAATTGGATATGATCAAGCTGACGACATTCTTCAACTAACTGAAAAATATCAAGCTTTTCTAGAATCTTGCCAAAAAGACTTAGGAGGAAATGATAGAGTTGTTACCGTTGCTTATCCATGAAACACCAAGGAATGCTTGAATCGAAAAAAATGCCTTGGAAATCTTCGCGGAAGGGGCTAGGGTCATACCACCGGCACGCGATGGCAGTGCGTAGCTGAATATGGGGCGGGTGGTCAATATACGTAGTTACACCTGACTAATCCTTCTTCAAGCGCCAAATGCTTGAAGAGTATGGGGTTCCCGATTATCGCGATTACTGGCGACTATTGACATCTGTCTATAGTTTTCACTGTCGGTTTAACATATTGTAAACTAAAGAATTGCGGGTGTTTCCATCCGCGTTTAATGGCCATTGTGGCTAATTCAACAATTACAGAGAAAACGGCATATTGGAGTTCCAGGGGGAATCCTTTTGTCCAATGGAAGGTCAGCCCCGGCTGATCGCCGTTCTTGGAAGTTAACGGCAGAATGAGACCAAATAATCAAAATAACAAACGTATGCGCAGTCGGAGCCGCAAAGGACCCAACCCGCTTACAAGGACGTATGAGTCTAACGGACCAGATGTCAAAATCCGTGGTACAGCCCAGCATATCGCTGACAAGTATCAGCAGCTAGCGCGCGATGCGCAGGTTTCTGGTGATCGGGTAATCTCCGAAAACTATAACCAGCATGCAGAGCACTACCTCCGGATTATTGCAGCTGCCCAGCCACAACAAAAAGAACTGCATCAATCGTCCTCACATGGCAATCGTCATGAAAACGAGGCGAATAACTCAGAATCTTCTGAGAACGTTGTTAGTCTGGATGCGGCAGGTGCGGCAGAGCAGGTGGTTATTGGTCTTGATACTCCACAGCCCTTCATTGATCAGGCTCCAGGACTTGTAAAAGATGAAAAGCCGGTAGAAGGCGCTTCTTCCAGTACTGAGGGGAGCGAAACAGAGGCAGCTGCGGAAAGTTCATCCGATACCGAGGAAGAAACCCAGCGCCGCCGCGTTCGCGGTACAAGAGGACGTGGTGTCCGAAGGACGCCTCCAGTAGTTTCAGAAGATGAAATAGCACCAGAAGGTGAAGACAAGCCCGAACGTGCACCGCGCCGTACTCCACGCGCAAGAACTCCTAGGGGCGTTCGCACAACGCGCTCAAGGACACCGCGGGCATCGCGCTCTACTGACACCGAGCTACCAACCATTGATGTCGCTCCAGCTCTTGAGCCTTCTGAGAACTCAGATAGCTAATCATCTCTTATAGAGATTTGCTGAATAGACCTTGTGATATAAAGAGGCCTGCGGTTACCGTTTACAGTAAAGTTCATGCTTATTTACGTATGAGTGAATATGTAAGCCAAGGGTTAAATCAGATATGTAAACGTACACACCATGTATAGCAGTGTGTACGTTTATTGTCTCAAAGGGACTTCATCCAAAACTTGGCAATATCATTAATGGATATCTTCTTCGTTTCACGCTTTTACTGACTGACAAAATTCTTCTCGAAGGTAAGAGCGCACATTCTGAGAGAAGTAACTCCTCACTTATGCTACATACTTTTGAAATCGCATACTGGTTTCGCGAATTATATCTATTCAGACTGTTTATGATATGTTCAGCTTTCGCTAGGAAGTGTTCTGATTTTATGAAGTGCGTTTGCTCCTCCCTTCAGTGTGAGGGGAGGAGCTTCACGAAACACTGTTTTCCCTAAAAGGGAAGCGCGTTAGTTGCCTGTTTTTGTTGTCTGCCCCCTTAGAGCATATCGCGTTCATTTGCATTCACGCTGTGCACTCTAACTTATTTATATTGAGCGAATTCTTGTCGTTTGATTGAACCCAATCAAACGGAACGCGCTTGTCTTATGCTTTTTAGTGTCTTCTGCGAATATAGGCCAATGGCCACCGTATTGAGTCGGGAGGGCAGTGGCGGTGGTCGGATCGGGACGCGCTAGGTCACAAGGGACCGTTTTAGAGTATGATCGGCCACCGTCTTCGCAACAGGCCTGAACGGATACGCAGCAGCCCAAAGCTCTGCACGACAAGCATAGGATACTTGCGAAGATGTCTGAGGTTACCATTGGTGTCGATATTTCGAAAGACCATCTTGATGTGTACTGCCTGCCGGATGAGCAGAGCAAGCAGTTTACCAATACAGCTGCAGGGTACAGACAGTTAAAAAGCTGGCTGAAAGGCCTGCCTGTCGCTCGAATTATTTTTGAACCCACAGGTTCTTATCACGGCGCTTTTGAGTTGGCATTGTCGGGTTCCTATCCTCTGAGCAAAGTTAACCCATGGCAAGCACGCCGGTTTGCACAGGCCAAAGGCAAGAGGGCGAAGACGGACCGGATTGATGCGCGCCTGCTGGCCCAAATGGGGCAGGATTTCCAGTTGGAACCAGACAAGCCAGTCGATGCAAGCCTATGTCATCTCAAAGAGATACGCGTTGCACGTCAAGCTCTTGTAAAAGAAGCCACGCAACTGGAGAACCGGTTGAAAACACAACGGGTGAACCTGGTTCGCAAACAGACACAGCAACGCCTGAAACTCGTGCGAAAGCAATTGGAGGCCCTTAACGCCGAAACTCAAAAGCAAATTGAGCAGAGCCCTCAAAGGGCGCGGGCAGCAAAGATTTTACACTCTATTCCCGGGCTGGGACAGGTCGCCGTCGCGGCGCTGGTGATTGAAATGCCAGAGCTTGGACAATTATCCCGTAAACAGGCCGCTGCTCTGGCGGGGCTGGCCCCCATGACCCGCCAGTCAGGACGCTGGCGGGGCGCTGCTTTTATTCAAGCAGGGCGCAAGCCGGTACGCGATGCACTCTACATGCCTGCCGTTGTTGCCAGCCGTTATAATCCAGACCTGAAAGCCAAATACAACCAGATGCGAGCGGCTGGTAAGCCTCCCAAAATCGCCATAATAGCTCTCATGCGTAAGCTAATCGAACTGGCAAACGCTCTCATAAAAGCGGACCGGCAATGGCAACCAAAAACGGCTTGACCAAGACGGATACTCTAAAACAAGCAAAAGTGAGGGCAGGCTTTGCCAATCAGCATTCCGGAAGGTTCACAGCTAGTCCACCCAAACTTGTCTCCTTGTATTTCGTATTCATTTCCTCGCCGGTTTGCCTCATTGCTTTTATGCAGTTGTCCAATGGCATGAAATGGTCTCCGTCGCCTCTTAAAGCTAGTGAGGCTGCGGAAACGGCTTTAATGGCACCTAAGCCATTGCGCTCAATACATGGAACTTGCACCAACCCTTTAGCGGGATCACAGGTAAGACCTAGGTGGTGTTCAAGGGCAATTTCTGCGGCATTTTCAATTTGCTCATTGCTCCCTCCCAAGGCTGCACATAACCCCGCTGCTGCCATCGCGGCGGCGGAACCAACCTCTCCTTGGCATCCAACTTCAGCACCAGAAATAGAAGCATTGTGTTTGATAATACCGCCGACAGCTGAAGCCGTGAGTAGAAATGTGCGGATTCCCTCATCACTACTACCAGGGCAGTGTGTGCGATAGTATTTGATTGTGGCGGGGATTACTCCTGCAGCCCCATTTGTCGGAGCTGTTACCACTTGTCCACCAGCGGCGTTTTCTTCATTCACAGCCATGGCATATACGGAAACCCAGTCGTTCACTGTATGCGGCATTTTCATATTGTTACCGTGCTCGTCATCAAGCTGTTTTTTGATTTGTGCAGCTCGCCTTTTGACGTTGAGCCCACCGGGTAAAATGCCCTCACTGTTGAGGCCGCGTTGGATACAGTTATCCATGACTGTCCAGATCTGCCAGACATTAGCATCAAACTCTTTTGAAGTTATGGCTGTGAGCTCATTGGCTCTCTTCATTTCTGCGATGGTTTTCTTGGATGCTTTTCCCATCTCCAGCATTTGTTGTGCAGAGGAAAAGGGATAGGGTTTCGGTCCGGATATTGGGGGGCCGTCTGTTTCAGATTCTGGGTTCTTTTTAAGCCGCTCCAGTTCGAGAGCAGTTACAACGAAGCCGCCGCCAATGGAATAATATGTTTCTTGAAAGTGAAGCTTTTCGGCAGCATCGAATGCTTCAATAACCATACCGTTGGCATGCCCGGGGAGCTCTTCATTGAACTCAAATATTACGTCTTGTTCCGGGTTGAACTTCAGCGGTGGTAGGCCATTAAGCTCTAGTGTTTTGGTTCGGTTAATCTGTTTCTCAAGTATCTCAACTTCGGCAGGATCAATTGTTTCTGGAGAAAAGCCAGCTAGACCTAATACGACCGCCCGATCTGTCGCATGGCCTTTGCCTGTCCAAGCAAGTGAACCGTAAAGAATTACCTTGATAGAAGCAGGAGCTCCGGAGCCAGGCCATTGGCTGCGGCCATTTCTCAAAGTATCGAGGAAGCGTTGTGCTGCTGTCATTGGGCCCATGGTATGAGAGGAGGAAGGTCCAATTCCAATTTTGAATATTTCAAAGATACTCAGAAACATATTTCAATCCGAATGCGGGTCGTTAGGTCGTTCAGCCTAGACCCTGTTTGCCATGGATTCTAGCGGTCAGCTGTGCTTTGCTTCGAAATCCAGCTAGAAAGGTGCGGTATATAGCAGAAACATTGCGATATTTGTGAGTGAAATAGTTTTTTCTAGTGCAGTATTCAGTTTTTCACAGGCTCTAAGTAAGTAATATTAGATTACTTTTACGTAACTTTGGAAATTGCCAACTGTTTCGACATTATGAATATTAGAAATGATTGGTAACCTGCCTGGTTACAGAAGCACCTAAGGCGTATTACAGGTGTTTTTGCTCTCCATGTTGTCCTAGCTGGACATTAGGTGATGTAAGTGCGTAGCATGACGAAGACATTAAGGATTTTATGCCTTTGGGGGCTGGTTGCGTAACTAAGTTCTCCGCTGTTGGGAGTGGACGTTCTCTGCAGGTGTATCTCTCGAACTATTGGAAGTGACTGTTGAAAATGGGGCTTTCTAATGTAGCTGCTAGCCGACTTGCTGTCTTATGCATTAGTATCGGTGTGTCGCAAGCTTTCGCGAAAGATGAAATTCTACTTGGTTCGATGACACCCGAAGAGATGCAAAAGCAATACGTGGTCGATATTGGCTTAGCAGGGGTTGTATCAAACAAATACGACGGTTCAGACAAATACAATATCTACCCCCTGCCTCTCATTGCATTTAGCCGGTTTTATTTGCCTGCCCTTGGACAAGTTAAAGATGGTGTTCAAGGAGGCGTCTTTGTCTATCCGTCTTTTGGATATGTTTCAGAGCGTAAACCTAGTGATGGTGAAAAGCTAAGGGGGACGCGGAAGATTGACTGGGCTGGAGAAATTGGTATTGGAGGCGGTTACCGCCACGATTGGTTTCGAGGATTTATAGAAGTTCGTCACGGATTTAATGGCAATACCGGGGTCGTTGGACGAGCTGGTTTGGATTTTATTTATAGTCCCTTGGAGCAATGGACCTTCAGCCTTGGTCCGCGGGCTGATTTCGCCGATAGCGACTATATGGAAACGTATTTTGGCCTGTCGTCTAGCGCAGCTTATGGGCCGTATAGTGCAGATGGAGGGTTTAAAAGTGTAGGGCTTGTTGGGCGGGTCAGTTACTCTGTTATGGAGGATATTACATTACATCTTCAAGGAGGCTGGGATCGTTTAATTGGGGATGCTTCTGACAGTCCTGTGACTGAAACCGATAACATGTTCACCGTAGCATTGGGAGCGACTTACAGATTTGATTTCAATCTGTTTGACTGAGAACGGTAATGGGTTTCGCCATATATCTTTCAAATATCAATCAGTACAGAGTTGCATTTGTATTGAGCTGGGCAATATCGTCGCTTCGTCTCGACAAGAATCGATAAACTGAACGGATTCAATCCCAGTTGCACCTGTAAAATCCGCCCCGGCCAATCTGGAGCGCCGGATCAAAACTCCAGAGAGTTGAGTGTTTTTGAAGCTGGCGTTCGTCAAGTCTGAGCTTGTAAAGTACGTATTGCGAAGGTCACTACCATCGAAGCGTGCTTCAGTTGCATTAACTCGGTTCATATTAAGTTCGTTCAGGCGGGCTGACTTTAAATTTGCTGCAATTAAATTCGCTCGTTCAAAGCTTGCGCCAGAGAGTTTCGCCCCTTGAAAACTAGCTAACTCGGCGTTTGCGCGATTAAAAATTGCTCCCCTAATATCTGAGTTAGAAAAATCAGCTTCTTTTATATCAGTTGAACGGAAATCAGCGCTGCGAATATCAGCGTTACGGAATTTTCCTTTTGGAACGGTTGCTTTTTCAAAATCTGTTCCTCGCAGTTGTGCTCCGTCAAAAATACTGGTTGCTAAATCGGCCTTTTCGAAAGACGCTCTTCGCAAGTCAGCATCTGTAAAGTTTGCACCAACAAGGTTTGCTTTTTTCAGATTTGCTTCTCTCAGTATGGCACCGGAAAGGTTTGCCCCCTTAATATCAATACCTCTCATTTCAGCCATTAGAAAGTTACAGGCTTGGCAAGAACCGGTAGTTTCGAGAGTCTTAATTGACTTTTTATAGTCTTCGTTGGCCTCAGCCTCATTCCAAGAGATAACCGAAATTATTACGGGGAGAGCAACTATAGTTCTCATCAGTTTATCTTGAGTGAGTAAGCTGCGTAAAAAGATCATGTGAGTACAACCCCTGAAGCTGATTGCCCAAGTATGCCTTGCATATCTTAATTGAATGCTGGGAGCCTCCAAAGAATTGGATTAGGGTAAATAATAGAACTACTAAAATTTATTATTATAATTCAACTGGTTAAAGTAATAGGCTGTGCCATCATAACTACGGGAAACACTACCACTTTTCTCTAGGCTGAACTAACAAGAAGTAGTTGAGTTTGGAGTTGGCAATGTGGAAGTCGTACCTGTGGTTTGCTGTGTTATGCTTTATCGCGATCGTTGAGTTCGGCAATGTAAATAATGCATTTTCAAAAAACATAACTGCAAAAATAGACATTTCTGACCAGACAATGACAGTTTATGTGAATGGAGTACCGCAGTACTTTTGGTTGGTATCAACCGCCAGTAAGGGATATAGAACTCCAACTGGCACTTTCTCTCCATTTCGCATGCATGAGGTTTATTTTTCCGAGCAGTACAATAATGCTCCCATGCCTTACTCTGTATTTTTTTATAAGGGCTACGCAATTCACGGTACAACTGCAGTTAAAAGCCTTGGTCGTCCGGCTTCGCATGGTTGTGTTCGTTTAGATCCTAGTAATGCTGCTGTACTGTTCAGTCTGATTAAAACCTATGGCCCGCAAAATGCTAGAATTGTTATTACTCAATAGAGATGAAAGTATGTAAGCGCTATAGATTTATGCCTTACCTTTGCCAAGCAAGCCCGTTAACTCACTTCTTGCTTAAGATTTAATGTACTATTGAAACCAATGCTGTCGAAGTGGACTTCTGCCCAAGCTTCAGCACATTTTCTTCCAATCTTGAAAAGTAGCTCCAAGAATTCTTCTTGAGGGTTGATTTTTGAGGAGGCACCAAAGGGCAGTAAATCTTTAGTCGCCTCTATGCGATGCATGTGAACTTTTGTATATTCATTGGGGTCAAGCTTTTCCTGATCTATCAATCGGGATACGAATTCAATAGCCCTTAGCTCTCGCAGTAATGTTGAATTGAATGTTATTTCGTTGAGACGTTCTGATATTTCAGAGGCTGTTCGTGGAATTTCCTCACGAATAACAGGGTTGATCTGGATGAGTAGAATATCAGTCTTTCCTCCTTCGTTAAAAAGAGGGAACAAAGGAGGGTTTCCCATAAACCCGCCATCCCAATAAGCTTCGCCATCAATTTCAACTGCTTGATAGACTTGGGGTAAACAACAGGAGGCAAGTAAGGCGTCTGCTGTTAACTCAGTATCAGAGAAGACTTTAATTTTCCCTGTACGAACGTTTGTTGCGGCTACATATACATCAATAATGTCACAATGGCGGACGCGGTCGAAGTTGATGTGATCGTTTATGATAGATTTTAGCGGGTTTATGTTCAAAGGGTTGAATTGATAGGGTGATATGAGCCGGGAAGTGAGGTCCCACCCAACATACACTGGAGAGTTATCCAAACTCCAGTTTCCCAAGAGAACATCAAGTGGCCCGCGCTGGAATGGACTTGTTTTACCAGCTTCAGCTACGGCTCTCCAGAAGTCTCTCAGCGCTTTTCGTGCTCCCTCTTGCCCACCTTCTACAAGCCCGTCAGCAAGAACAGCTGCGTTCATTGCTCCAGCACTTGTCCCCGAAATTTTACCTATTTCAAACTGCTCGTTTTCTAACAACCAATCCAGAACACCCCATGTATAGGCGCCATGAGACCCGCCGCCTTGAAGCGCAAGATTTATCTTTTTGACTTTCTTTTTCCGAGTAGTCGCCATTAAGGCCTCCAAAGTTAAAGAGTAGTCTACAGTCTTTTCCAGAGCAGTTTGTTTGATTTAGGCGGCGGTCCAGCCACCGTCCATGGAAAGTATGGCACCGGTCATTGAAGACGCTGCATCGGAGCATAGGAATAATGCAAAAGAAGCGACCTGATCGACTGTGACAAACTCTTTCGTCGGCTGAGCGGACAGGAGGATATCGTTTTTCACTTGCTCTTCTGTTAGTCCGCGCGCTTTCATAGTGTCCGGAATTTGCTGCTCTACTAGGGGGGTCCACACATAGCCAGGGCAGATTGCGTTGACTGTGATGTTGTCTCGAGCGACTTCCAGCGCCACGGTTTTAGTTAAACCTGCAATGCCATGTTTCGCGGATACGTAAGCCGCTTTAAAGGGAGATGCGACAAGAGCATGTGCTGAAGCGGTATTGATGATCCGCCCCCATCCTGCCTGCTTCATCAAAGGAATACTGTGACGTATCGTATGAAATGCTGAACTTAAATTGATAGCTAGGATGGCATCCCATTTGTCCGCAGGAAAGTCTTCAACTGGATCAACATGTTGAATGCCAGCGTTGTTAATCAAAATATCAACTGAGTTAAGCTGGTTTTTCGCAAGTTCAATCATACCCTCAATCTCATCGGGCTTAGTCATATCTGCGTTGGAATAAAGGCACTTAACCCCAAAGTCTCTTTCAATAGAGACCCGTTCCTTTTCGATGTCTTCGCTGTCACCAAAGCCATTGATGACTATATTGGCTTTGTGTTCTGCGAGCTTGCGGGCGTATGCCAGCCCTATGCCCGAAGTGGAGCCTGTGATGACTGCTGTCTTACCTTCGAACATGGAAGCCCCCGGCCTTTTGTTTCAAAACTGATAAAAGAATCTACGAAGAAAATTATGCCGAAACCATAATGTTTTGAAGTTTGCTTAAATGTAAACTAAGCTTAATAAGTTTTCTGCGCTTTGGGTCAATTTATCGTTATTTCGAGACTAATATTACTCAGTTTCGTCATGTGTTTCTATTTGTGTGCTCCTGAGGTTTCTCTCATATTGACAGGAACCGCGTCATGCGGCAGTTGCATTGTTGAATTTTGATTCTCTTGGAAACGCTATGACACCCAATAAGCCGCTGTATCTTTCTACCCCTCTTAGCCGCCGCTCTTCTATCCCTGTTGATGTGGGGGGAGTTGTTGTGGGAGGTACTGCTCCCATTGTGGTTCAGTCTATGACGAATACGGATACTGCTGATGTGGATTCTACCGTAGCTCAAGTAGCAGCACTTGCTAAAGCGGGCTCTGAGCTTGTCCGGATCACAGTCGACAGGGATGAAGCTGCTGCTGCCGTCCCTCGCATCAAAGAGCGCTTGGATCGATTAGGAATACACGTGCCACTTATTGGTGATTTTCACTATATCGGGCATAAACTTCTTGCAGATCATCCAGCCTGTGCGGAGGCATTGGACAAGTATCGAATAAACCCAGGTAATGTAGGCTTCAAAGCAAAAAAAGATCTGCAATTCGGTCAGATCATCGAAACTGCAATCCGCTATAACAAGCCAGTTCGCATTGGGGTAAATTGGGGGTCTTTGGACCAAGATCTTCTCACACACCTTATGGATGAGAACCAAGAAAACGGATCTTTACTCACAGCGCAGGAAGTGATGCGTGAGGCAATTTGTCGTTCAGGTTTACTTTCCGCCCAAAGAGCCGAAGAGCTGGGGTTGTCGCGAAATAAAATTATACTATCAGCAAAAGTATCTCAAGTTCAGGATCTTATCGGGGTATACACTGATCTGGCTCAGCGTTGCGATTATGCCCTTCACCTTGGCTTGACAGAGGCAGGGATGGGAACGAAAGGAATTGTTGCTTCTTCTGCCTCTATGGGAATTTTGTTACAACAGGGGATTGGTGACACTATCCGTATTTCTTTAACACCTGAGCCGGGTGGGGATCGCACGAGGGAAGTTCAGGTTTCTCAAGAACTTTTGCAGACAATGGGGTTCCGGAGCTTCGTTCCTATCGTCGCAGCTTGCCCCGGATGCGGGCGCACGACTTCTACGGTCTTTCAAGAGCTTGCTCAGGACATTCAGAACCATATACGGGAAAGCATGCCTATCTGGCGCGAGCAGTACCCTGGAGTGGAAGCTCTGAATGTTGCGGTTATGGGCTGTATTGTAAATGGGCCAGGTGAATCCAAGCATGCGGATATAGGGATTTCTCTTCCAGGTACTGGCGAGACACCAGCAGCGCCTGTCTTCATTGATGGGAAAAAGGCCATGACCTTACGTGGTTCTGATATAGCTAATGAGTTCAAGCAGTTGGTTTTGGAGTATATTGAAGGACGATATGGAGCCGATCAAAGAGTGCTCGAGGAAAAAGGACTGACCGGCGATGTCACTTGAGCGATTTAGTAAGAGAGGGAAACTACCAGCGCCCGTTCAAAAAACTATAAAGACTGTTCTTTTTATAGGAGAACAGTCACTTTGTCCGACAAAAGGCAGCCGCGGGGCGGTTTTTGCAATAGAGCGCCTAGGCCATAGGGTTATTTTCATACCCACGGCAACGGTAGTTGCTGGTGAAACTGTATTTACTGAGGCCAATTCCAACTTTTTGAAGAGTGCTGGTACAGCTTTTTCAGCTACAGATATTGATGCGGTTCTGGTTGGTAATCTCTATTCGGAGGACCAGGCGACATTAACGGAACAGCTTTTAAGAGATTTTGTTGCCGTTAACACTAGTTTAAAAACTCTTCTTAGTGTGAGTGCTGTTAGAGAACTACATTTGGCAGGTCATACAGATTCACTTGGGCAGATATGCAGTTATCTGATTGGTGATATGAAGAGTATTTCCAACTATGCAAACTTTCCAGCTGATTGCGAGGCAGAACTGATCGCTGCGGCACGTTCCCTTGAAATTGAAAGAGTTCTTATTACAAATGCCCCAGCAATGCGGCGGAATTCGCACTCATACTTGCTTGTAGGACCATCGGGGAGCACGTCAGTAGAACACTCTAAAGTACCCGGCTCAGATTTTGATTATGGTTACCTATTAGAGGCTCTAATGCTTGTTCGACTATTGGAGGGGCAACGGGATGAAGATGCGTTGAAAGTATCCGCAGCCTCCGTTTTTGAGCTGGCAGCAAAGAGTGTTCGAATGGGTGCGCAAGAACTACTGTACTCGCAAAATCAAGAGGCCCTCATCAGGCCCATGGCATTGGTGAATGACAGACGCGTGGTTGAAGGCTCTATTCCGAAATAATTGAGAAACCCATTATGGAAAATCTAGTCGCAGGCGTGGGTGCTTGCCAAGAAGGTTGGTTAGTCATTTTACGGAGCTGTCGGGATAGGGGCGGTGAAAAGGTTTCCAAACAAGCTTTTCATCTTTTTCAAGAATTCATGAATGAGATTCAGTTATTAAGCCTGAGCTGGAGAGTTTCATATACGAGGTTCACCCTGAAATAGGGTTTTGGCGACTTAATGGAGATAGGCCAATCCAATTACCAAAGCGGATTAAAGGAATTGCAAGTAAATAGGGCCTGGATATGAGGCAGGTTATACTTGTCAACTTTAGTTTTTTGCAGATTTCTTTAATCAATCACCTCCAGAAGGCTCCTGTCGGACAGACTTGTTGGACGCCTGTGCGAGTGCTGTTATTGCGGAAAGGCTGTTGACTGGAGCTGCTCAGCCGTTTCCCAAGAACTTTCAGTGCGATGCCCGTGGCTTAAGGGTGGCCCATCTGGGCATGACACAAATAGCTTAGAATTTCTTATCATACTCTATGAGGCGCAAAGTGTTTTAAGGTAGCGCTTTGGGCTGTGGTACTGCGTTGATAGTTGGCACGGATCTATTGTCATCCTGTGGGATTAAATTATTAAATACGGTCAAAAATCCTTGCTTCTTGCTTTCTGATTTTTCGGCCTGACTTTGTATAGGTGCCAATGATAGTTGTGCAGCTGTTGGTTGTTTAGGTGAGGGGCCAGAGGCTTGCTGTAATGCTAAGGATGAACGGGCCGGGCCTTGTTCATTTCCAAAGAAACTGGCAACAGCATCTTGGCGTTCTTTTCTTCGAACTGATGCTGTTTGGTACTCTTGAATTTTGAGATTGTCGCTTAATTGTTTTTGGGCGACTGCTTTGGCAACTCTTTGAGGAACCTCATAGGCGGGACAAGAGTTTCTAGGGTTAAAGCGTGCGCCTGAATTCTTTAAGTTCGCATTAAAGACGTATTTTTTGTCACAAACATCAATTTTGGGCGGGCGACCAGTTACTTCAAAGTGATCACTTCCTTCTTTCAGCATTTTCCAAAATTCGTAGTGCTCACTACCCGAGTGCTTTGCCATGTTTTTTGCTGTCATGCGAAATGGGAAGGCATGTACTTGAAACTTACGCTGCCCTCCTAAGAAACTTTCTCGTGCCAGAGCGTAGATATCGGAGATTTGCTCATCGGTCATAGCGTAGCAACCGCGCGATGAACACGCACCGTGGACCATCAAAAAGGTGCCTGTGCGATCGTGTGCACGATCATACTTGTTTGGAAAGCCAAGATTGAATGCAAGGTAATAGTCGGAATTTGGGTTCATTTGAGCCCGAGAAATCTTGTAGAAACCTTCAGGTGCTTGTCGGTCGCCCTCTTTGAATTTCGGCCCGAGTTTTCCTGACCACTTACAGATTTCAAATGTTTCCAGTAGCTCATAAGTACCGGAGCGAGCTTCTTTCCAGACCTCTAGTTCCGACTCTTCTTTGAATAGTCGTACGAGAATAGGAGAGTGTTCGTCCATGGAGTAGCGCTGAATTTTGCGCTTGATGGAGTCGCTGATGGGCTTTTCATGTTTCGCACCCATATATTCGCTGCCCTGGCACGCAATCAGTGTAGATGCCAGTGCAATAGCAGCCAACGGTCTGGTCATATTTTTCAAGCCAGCGATGAATGGTGAAAACATGAATACGCCCCTAAGTTAATTCACTGGCAAATCTAACTCCCCCGAAGCCTGCCAGTCTTCATGTCAAGAATACTAATGAATCTAGGTTTATCAAAAGTTAGAGAAGACCGACCCGATATGATCCAATTAGAGGAAACTTGATTATGATTATTATGAGGCGACTTTATGTAGGAAAAAAGGCATGGTAATTTTCCATGCCTTTACCAACAATAGGTTTTGAAGCGTTGGCTTTAGCCGAGACTTCTACCAATCGCCAGAAACTTTTCTCGTCTTTGAGATTTCAGCCCGCTCGCATCTAGTTCACTTAAGCGTGCGAGTGCTTTTTCGATTGTTGTACCGGCCCGATCAATAACAGTGTCTCTGGCACGGTGTGCGCCGCCAATCGGCTCATTGATGATTTCATCAATCACTTTGAGGCGCAGAAGATCTTGAGCTGTAATTTTCATATTATTGGCGGCTTCTTGAGCCTTAGCGCTGTCCCGCCAAAGAATAGAGGCGCCAGCTTCCGGAGAAATGACGCTGTAAATGGCGTGCTCGAGCATTGCAACATGGTTAGCTGTTGCTATGGCAATGGCCCCGCCTGAGCCACCTTCACCAATAACAAGGGAGATGTTGGGGACGGTTAAGTTCAGGCACTTTTCAGTCGAACGGGCAATGGCTTCAGCTTGTCCTCGTTCCTCAGCTCCAACGCCTGGGTAAGCCCCGGCCGTATCAACAAAGGAAATGACCGGAAGACCAAAACGATCTGCCATATCCATGATACGCACAGCTTTCCGGTAACCTTCCGGGCGAGCCATACCAAAGTTACGATGCAGCCGGCTTTTTGTATCGTTACCTTTTTCCTGACCTAAAACAGCTACCGACTGGCCACGAAAACGGCCAAGTCCTGCAATTAGAGCATGGTCTTCAGCGTAGTTTCGGTCTCCGGCAAGTGGTGTGAAGTCTGAGATAAGTCGGCTTATGTAGTCTTCAGCATGGGGACGGTCAGGGTGTCGTGCTACTTGTGTTTTTTGCCAAGGCGTAAGTTCAAGGTAGAGCGCTTTCAAAGCAGTGGCGGATTTGTCTTGCAGCTTATTGATCTCTTCGTCAACATTAACAGCTTCACCGCTTTCAGCGAGGGTTTTGAGCTCTTGAACCTTGCCTTCTAGGTCGGCAACTGGTTTTTCAAATTCAAGGTAACTGCGCATATAGTTTTTCACTCGTTGCAATTCGCAGGGTGGCAATGCCAAAAGAACGCATAATGTCTGCGCCTAAAGTTGGCGAGACACTGGCGTTACCGCGCCCTTCTGTCAAGGGATTCAGGCATAAATCTGGTCGTGGGGGCCTGCCTCAGCAAGTTTTTGTCGTAAAATTGCTATAAAATTACTGAGCGGCCGCCCGTTTACCGCTAGTGGGTAAGGTAAGTTGCCTCGCTTCAACTACAAGTGCCCCAGTTCCCGTTGGGATAGAAATTCTATAGGGTATTAAAACTCTTTTTTGAGAAATAGGTGCCAGCCAGACTTCAATTTTGTTAGACTTAGAGAGCATTTTGATGTTTTTTCGCTCTGGTTTGTGCCCGGCAACAGGTATCCATTTCGCTTTGCAAATGACGACTGGGCCTTCATAGCCACTGTTAGAAATATGACGAACTTCCTTGTACTCTAACTTAATATCAAAGCGCACCCACCCGTCAAAAATGGGAAGGGTCCTCTCACAGGCCTTCGGGCTTAGTGCATGCCTTTGGACTTTGACTGGCATTAAGGCTGCGCTTAGTGGGTCAAGAGCGTTTTTGATGTGCTCTTTTGTGACTTTAATTCTTGTTTTAGAGGGTTTGAAACCTGGGCGAACTTCAGCCCGGTGAATATGCCCGGAAGCTTGTTTCAAGTTCACATAAAAATCACGCTTGGTTGTGCTGGAAGCCATTTCATAGCGGGAAGCTAGAACTTTTGAACTGGAGACCCATCCTTTTGCACGTGCTCCGCCTTTTCCAGTGGAGAAAAGTGTGCCAATTCCAGCTGGTTCCATCTCTACGGCAGCTGAATATGAACTACCGTTTAATGTTAAGTTGAGAGTTCCTTTTGCAACGGTGAAGCCTGCGACAGAAATATTGTAGTTTCCGTTGACTTGTTCACTTTTGCTAAAAGCATCTGTGGATATGATGGATAAAAATAGTGCTGTATAAAGTACACATGTACTCCCGCAGAGGTCCCAGAGGGCCTTCACTCTTGAAACTACCACGACGCAATACCTCCATGGCTGGTTAAGCCTCAGCCTTTTAGTATTCGATTTAATCGAATTTTTTTGATTGCCAAGATACAGCTTATCTACACTTGGTAACGTTGAAGTTAAAAACCTTAAGATTGTTCAGTCTACAGGTGAATTCGAGGGTTTCAATAACCAAACCCTTGACGAAATCCCCTCTAGGCAATATAGCAAGCCAACTTTTCAATATGCGCCGGAGTCTAAATGGACCGATAATGCGAGGTCCGGAACCCTCCGGTTTAGTGATCGCGCTTCGGTATTTACGTGGCGCCAGTTAGATTAAAAAGGGTGATCCACATGGCACGCCGCTGTGAACTTACCGGTAAAGACGTGATGACCGGCAACAATGTTAGCCACGCTAACAACAAAAGTCGTCGTCGTTTTCTTCCTAACCTTTGCAATGTTTCCTTGATGAGTGAAACATTGGGTGCAACATACAAGTTGCGCATTTCCGCTCACGCTCTTCGCTCAGTTGAGCACCGTGGTGGGTTGGACGCGTTTCTTTTGAAAGCAGCAGAAGCAGAGCTTTCTGCTAAAGCTCGTCTGTTGAAGACAGAAATTCGTCGTCGTCAGGCAGAAGCTGCGTAAGCAGCCAAAGACATATCACGATGAGTTCTACGATAAAGGCAGCCACCGCTAAGCCGGTGGCTTTCGGCATAGTGGCAATGACCGCAGTCGTTGTGGCATCCAACATTCTTGTCCAATACCCCGTAAATGGAAATCTTGGTCCAGTTGTTCTTCAAGACCTTCTGACTTGGGGGGCCTTTACCTATCCAATTGCATTTTTGGTAACGGATCTGATTAACCGGAATTTTGGTCCTAAGGCAGCACGCCGTGTTGTTTATGCAGGATTTGCTGTTGCCGTTGTCCTGTCTATTGCACTTGCAACACCGCGGATCGCCCTAGCATCTGGGTCGGCTTTCTTGTTTGCACAGCTGTTTGATATTCAGATTTTTCACAGTCTTCGCAGAAAACCATGGTGGGCTGCCCCAATTGTTTCTTCAACATTGGGAAGCATTTTGGATACACTTCTATTTTTTGGCATCGCATTTTCTTCAAGCTTCGCGTTTGTAGGTTACCATGATGCGTTTGCGGTAGAAGCAGCACCATTGTTTGGCTTCTTGCCTGTTGAGGTCTCTCGTTGGGTGTCGTGGGCACTGGGTGACTTTAGTGTGAAGATGGTAGTAGCCATGTGTATGTTAGCCCCCTATCGGATCTTCCTTGGAATTCTGGGTACTGTCCAACCATCCAAGCAACCCGCATAGTTAGCTATCGTGCTCTAAAGACTTTGAAAGCCGCGTCTTTTAAACGCGGCTTTTTGCTTTAGGCAGTTAAGTGCGACCTAATTTTTGCTGTCGCTCAAACTGAAACGCAGGAGTAAGTTTCTTTGCAGAAAGTTTCGATTATCATCTGACATAAGGGTGAGAATTGTTTCCCCTCTTATTCCTTTATGAGCAGTGATAACTTCCATGTTGTCAATTTGATGCCCCATGTCAGCTTCTAGAAGCACGCTTCCCTTTATGACAGCACCGTTCGTAATTTCGTAAGGTTTTATTTTACGGATCCGCATCTTCAAGCCTTGTTGGAAGTTGAACAGCCTTTCCAAAAGTAACATGTCGCCTGAGGGTAAAAAGGTAATATCTGTTATATCAAAGTCACCGAGGCGGTCAATTTCGAAGCGTGCGGTTAATTTTCCATTCAAGCTGAGTATGAAGCCGGGCCTATTTACCTTTAAACTCCTTCCACGTTCAGCAATGGCGATTACATGGTTTCGAAACTTTGACTGATTGGGAGCTATTGCTAGAGCTTCCAGACCTTTGTTGGTTCTGAGTTGTCTAATCTCATTTGGCAGTGTAATTTTTTGGGGTTTTTTAGTGAGGTCTAATGGGTATGGGTAGGAGAGTATGCCATTGGCGGTTTCATAACTTACCAACAGCCGCTGTTGGCCCGGTTGTGGGGCGAGGGTAATTGCCTCTATATCTGACAAAGGCGTTCCAGGTAGAGCTTTTCGGGTGGGGGATAGCATTGGGGCTATGTAAACGTTTTCGAGGGCCAGCGGCTTTCCTGTTGCGTTCTGCTTGATGCCTGCCTTGACCCAGTGTCCGTTATCGGTGACACAAAGTAGGTGATCGCCGCTTGGGGATATAGTTGCACCAGATATACCGCCGAGCTGCCTATGTGATGAAGAAAACTCCAGTCCGCCGAGAAACAAAAGGTTAGCAAATTCTTTCTGGTCAGGTTTTGATATATTGAAATGGGTAATTGGTTTTTGAGAAAGTGAGACACTTGTAAATTCTGCAAGAGGCTTGGCATAGCTGAGGGGTGCCGGCCAGCTTGCAGTCAAGGCCCAGACGCTCAAGCTTTTGACAAAGGAACGTCTGGATACACCCATATAAGCCTCCGCTACCGTCGACCTTGATGTGGTGAATTAATATTTTCATCAAAAAGATCGGCAAGCTGGTCGGTCATCGCTCCTGCAAGCTCTTCGGCATCTATGATAGTAACAGCCCTTTGATAATAACGGGTCACATCATGTCCAATGCCAATAGCAATAAGTTCTACTGGAGAGCGGTTCTCAATCTCCTCGATCACATTACGCAGGTGCTTTTCAAGATAGTCGCCGGGGTTTACCGATAGTGTACAATCGTCAACCGGAGCTCCGTCAGAGATCATCATTAGAATACGGCGTTGTTCAGGCCTTCCCAATAGGCGCTTATGAGCCCAATCAAGAGCCTCCCCGTCAATATTTTCTTTTAAAAGCCCTTCTCGCATCATGAGGCCGAGGTTTCGCTTCGCACGGCGCCATGGAGTGTCCGCAGACTTGTAAATAATGTGGCGGAGGTCGTTTAATCGGCCTGGCTGGGCCGGTTTCCCATCTTTAAGCCAAGCTTCACGGGATTGCCCGCCTTTCCACGCTTTTGTTGTAAATCCAAGAATTTCAACTTTTACACCGCAGCGCTCGAGTGTTCGTGCCAAAATGTCAGCGCATGTAGCGGCTACTGTAATTGGCCTTCCGCGCATGGAGCCGGAGTTGTCTAGAAGCAGTGTTACGACAGTATCGCGGAACTCTGTATCTTGCTCCCATTTGAAAGCCAATGGCTGCATTGGGTCGATGACAACCCTGTGTAGACGGGCTGAATCGATGATTCCTTCTTCTAGGTCAAAATCCCAAGCTCTATTTTGCTGGGCCATCAATTTGCGCTGAAGGCGGTTTGCCAAGCGGGACACGGCACCAGACAGGGTTGATAGTTGTTTATCCAAAAAGCCGCGAAGGCGATCAAGTTCAGTTTGGTCGCATAACTCTTCGGCGGTAATGACTTCGTCAAACCCTTCTGTATAGACGCGATATTCATCCCGAGGGGCATGGTTGGTAAACGGAAGGTCTTTGCGCTGTTCGTCTCCCGCCTCGTCAGCTTCGGAAGACATGTCGTCTTCACCCAGCTCACGCATGTCGCTGTCCGCGCCTTCAGTCTCACCCTCGTCCTGATCTTCTCCAGACAACTGCTCGTCTTGGGGAGCGCCTTCTTGCTCGCCACTGTCTTCTTCGGAGTCGCCAGATGGGTCTGCTCGCTCATCCTGATCCTGATTGCCTTCAGCTTCTTCTTCAGTATCTTGTTCAGGATTGTCACCCAGCTCGTCTGCCATATCCAAGCTGGTCAATAGGTTTCGCACTTGATTGGCAAACTTCTCTTGGTTTTCAATGCGGTTCTGGAGGTCATCCAGATCTTCACCAGCTTTGTTTTCAATCCAGTCGCGCCACAATTCGACAATTTTTTGTGCAGATTCAGGGGGCTTTCGCCCTGTTAAGCGCTCTCTTGCCAAGAGTGCAACGGCATCTTCTAAGGGAGCTTCTTCCCGATTAGATATATGGGCGTAGTCTCCTTTTAGATACCGCTCTTCAAGCATGGCATCGATGTTGTCACCAACACCGATCATTCGATTTGACCCCAGAGACTCGCAGCGTGTTTGCTCTAGGGCGTCAAATATGGCGCGTGCATTGTTGCCTAAAGGGACAAATTTACCATGAATGTCGCTACTGTGACTGGCAAGGCGCAGAGCCATAGAATCACCAAGCCCACGTGTGACGGAGACATCGTTGTGCGTCATTCGTCGACTGGGTTCTGGAAGCCTGATCCTCTCTCCCGACAAACTGGGCTTGTCCGCAGTATAGATAACCTCAAGATCAGGCTTACCTGCAATAGCTTTTACCGTAGAGCCAATGGCTTGTTTCAAAGGGTCCATTGAAGGTTGATTATTCTGGGAGAAGTTACTGCGCACTGCCATGATAAATGCCTCAGCTCAAAACGACATTGGCAGCTGATTCAGGAAGCTCCTGTCCAAAGCAGCGTTGGTAAAATTCTGCGACAAGCATTTGTTCGGTTTCATCACACTTATTGAGGAATGTTAGTCGGAATGCAAAGCCGACATCACCGAAAATTTCAGCATTTTCAGACCAGGTAATAACGGTACGTGGGCTCATGACCGTTGAAATGTCACCATTCACAAAGGCGTTGCGCGTCATGTCCGCTACTCTTACCATTTTTGAGACGATAGAACGGCCGGTATCGTTTTGGTAGTGAGGCGATTTAGATAGAACAATCTCTACTTCGTTATCATGCGGCAAGTAGTTAAGTGTGGTGACGATTGACCAGCGATCCATCTGACCCTGGTTGATCTGCTGGGTTCCGTGATAAAGGCCGGAAGTGTCGCCTAGCCCAACCGTATTGGAGGTTGCAAACAGTCTGAACGCCGGGTGAGGGCGAATTACTCGGTTTTGGTCCAGAAGCGTAAGACGACCGGAAACTTCTAGAACACGCTGGATTACGAACATCACATCAGGGCGGCCAGCATCGTATTCATCAAAAACCAATGCCACATTGTTTTGAAGGGCCCAAGGAAGAATCCCATCTTTAAATTCTGTAACGGTTAAGCCTTCTTTGATAACGATCGCATCTTTCCCGACCAGATCAATACGGCTGACATGGCTGTCCAAGTTTACACGCACACATGGCCAATTGAGGCGAGCTGCGACTTGCTCGATGTGGGTCGATTTACCAGTACCGTGGTAACCGGTAACCATTACGCGTCTATTGCGAGCAAAGCCGGCAAGAATGGACAGGGTCGTTGTTTCATCGAAGAGGTAGTCCCTGTCAATGTCTGGAACATGCTCTGTTGGCTCTGAAAAGGCAGGCACCACGAGATCGGTATCAATACCAAAAACATCTCGAACGGAAATTTCTGTATCAGGCAAAGTTTCGGCGGTCGTCATTGTATCTGTCATTGGTCCTCCAAGCCCGGCAAGTGCGGGATGGGAAAGTATTCAAGAAGCCCTGTGCGCATAAGCGCTTAGTCGCAAAGTCCCGCCTTTTTCAGCGTGTTGTAGGCTTGGATAACCTCACGTAGTCGATCTTCCGAGGATCGGTCACCGCCATTGGCATCAGGGTGGTGTATTTTTACCAGTTCTTTATAACGGGATTTAATTTGTTCGCTAGTTGCCGTTTCGCCTAAGTTTAGCGTGTCAAGAGACCGTCTCTCGAGAGCAAGAACCTTTCGTCGCGGCTTTTGGGGCTTCTGAGCCTTTTGCGCAGACTCTATGAATTCGTGTGGATCATCGACTGAGGATCTGTTGCCATCCCTGCCAGAGGGCGAGGTAGGGTCGGAATTGACACCCATTTTCCAAGTAGGCCGATGACCAGTGGCCGAATCTTTTTGGTAACTTCTTACGGCGTCATCATCCATGCCGTTAAAGTAGTTGTAGTTTTTATTATAGGCTTTGACGTGATCCACGCAGAAGTGAAAATACTGCCCTTCATGATCACGTCCTTTTGGCGCTTTATGGACGCCAGGACGTACACAGCCTTCCCACTCGCATTGAGGAGTGCTTTTGTTGGCCTGCCGGTCCTTGTCCGGTTTTACGCGAATGCTGTCGAATAGGGAGGAATTCAGCTTCATGTTTCGCCTTCAGTGACCCAACTTAATTGCGGTTGATCGGTAAATAAGAGAACCGGTATAGATAGATGTAAGAGTGGCCCAATGGCAAGGGCTTGACCAGAGTTTCATTGCAGCCAATAAAGAATGCATGACGAAAGACACTATCATATATTCAAAGCTGATGGCAGAGTTTTCACCAATACTGCTGGAAGTTATCGATGAATCCGAACAACATCGTGGACATGCAGGTTGGCGTGAAGGGGGGGATACTCATTTTCGAATCAAGATTGTTTCCACAGAGTTTAGTGGGAAAACGCGTGTGGCAATGCATCGGATGATTAATGAATGTTTAGCAGAAGAGCTGGCAGGTGGAATTCATGCTTTAGCCATAGAGGCGCGAGGGGCCTAACTCGGCGGCTTGATGCATTCTTTTCATTCTGTTGCTAGAAACTTAAAAAAGGGCTCCTTAGGAGCCCTAGTTTCTTTGACTTTAACTTTACTGCGAAGTGCTCTGCCGTACTTTTCGCTTAGTGCTTGTGAGTGGCAAGACGCGCAGCCGTGTAATGCGGTTTTTCTCCCGCTGTAATACCGTGAACCGGAAGCCATGAAAGGTGAATACCTGACGTTCTTCAGGAATCATTCTTGCCTCATGGATTACAAGGCCCGCAATTGTTGTTGCCTCTTCATCCGGTAAGTCCCAGTCAGTCGCACGGTTCAAGTCTCGTATGGGAATAGAACCTTCGATAATTACTGATCCATCCGCTTGAGGGATGAGCCCCGGTAAATCTATGTCATGTTCATCGGCAATTTCGCCAACAATTTCCTCAAGAATGTCTTCCAGAGTTATGAGCCCCATCACTTCGCCGTATTCGTCAACAGCCAGAGCAAAGTGGCTTTTCCGTTTCAAGAAGGCATTGAGCTGACCTTGTAGGCTAGTGGTGTCGGGCACAAACCAGAGGGGGGCAATGACTTCGGAGAGGTCAAACTTTTCAAAGTCACCTTTGACAGCCGCCAAGGCCCTCAGGACATTCTTTACATGCAGCAAGCCAATGAAATTGTCTGGGTTATCTTTCCAGACCGGAATTCGAGTGTACGGGCTAGAAAGAACCTCTTGAACTATTTCTTCTGCAGGCAGGCCTCCATTGATAGCTACCAGCTTGGTTCTGTGAACCATGACGTCACTAACTTCCAACTCTGCGAGGTCAAGAAGGCCGCCAATACGGTCTCTGTCCGCTTTTATCAAGCCACCTTCTTTATGCTGAAGATCAACAGTGCCTCTAAGCTCGTCATGGGCTGACAAGACGGCTTGCGAACCGTCAATTTTTACTCCAACGCACCAGAGCAGGGCTCTTACAAGAAACTGGATTGCGCTTACAAAAGGACTAAGTACGGAGACGAGAGGCTTTAGAATTGGTGCAACAGCCAGTGCAAAGTTGTCGGCATGAGTGATAGCCCATGTTTTGGGAAGAACCTCTGAAAATATCAAAACCATGAGGGTCATTATAAGTGTAGCATAAGCGACACCTGCATCCCCAAAAAGATCGAGCAACAAGGAGGTTGCCATGGCCGAAGCTAAAATATTGACGAGATTATTGCCAAGTAGCAAGGCGCCAATCAAACGCTCTCGGGCAGCTATTAGTTTTGAGACGACGAGTGCTCGCTTGTTGCCAGCCTTTTCCAGCTGGTGCATGCGCGCACGCGATGCAGCGGTTAATGCAGTTTCTGACCCGGAAAAAAAACCTGATAGAAAGAGCAGGAAGAAAATAAAGCCAATTGAGAGCCAAAGCGGGAATTCGGTCATGATTTCAACTGCTCCTGAAGGTAAGTCAGAAGTGTATGTTCATCGACAGTGGTATCGATAAAAGACTGACCGATCCCTTTGGTGAGGATAAAGGTCAATTTCCCGCGGCTTACTTTTTTGTCCTGCTTAATCATATCCAAGAAAAACTCTGCTGATGGTAACTGGCCCGGTATTTGACTTGGCTTTGTGGGAAGTCCCACAGCATTCAAATGAGCTTCGACACGTACTACATCTTCTTCAGAGCATAAGCCAAGCTGGTTTGAAAAACGATGGGCAAGGATCATACCAAGAGCAACGCCTTCTCCGTGCACTAGGCGCTCGGTTTCATAGGAGACAGCGCCTTCAAAAGCGTGACCAAATGTATGGCCAAGGTTCAAAAGCGCTCTCTGACCAGCTTCTCTTTCATCAGCGGCCACAATCATGGCCTTTGCACGGCAAGAGTGAGCAACTGCTTGCTCACGAGCAGGACCCCCTATAAAAATTTCATCATAATTTTCTTCTAGCCAAAAGAAAAATTGAGGGTCATTGATAAGGCCGTACTTCGCGACTTCTGCGTACCCTGCAACCAGATCCCGATGCGGAAGTGAATCCAGTAGAGCAGTATCTGCAATGACGAGTGCAGGTTGATGGAAAGCTCCAAGCAGATTCTTGCCATGTCTGCTGTTAATGCCGGTTTTTCCACCAACGGAACTATCCACTTGAGCGAGTAGAGTTGTCGGTATTTGTACAAAAGTCATTCCACGGCGAACAGATGCTGCGACATACCCTGACAGGTCCCCAACAACACCACCGCCCAGTGCAACTACTGCGTCACCTCGTTCAAGTCTTAGGCCCAGAATATCATCGCATAACTGCTCATAGTATTTAAAGCTTTTCGTCTTCTCTCCGGCTGGGACTACTAGTGTGTGATAGTCTATACCAGACCGTGCAAAAGAGGCTTCCAAGGTTGGGAGATGGAGCGGAGCTACGTTTTCATCAGTGATGATTACAACTCGTGCTGCAGGGAGCTTTTGAGCAATTGTTTCTCCAGCGCTCTCAAGTAAGCCTCTGCCTATTAAAATTGGATAGGAGCGATTGCCAAGGTCTACATTAATTTCCAGTGGCCCATCGCTCTTGGTCAGGTCATCAGAGCTAGTCATTTTATTCCTCAGGCAGTTCTTGAGAGTTTTTTTCCGGAAGGCCGGTTTCCAGGGCGTTTAAGATCTCTTCCATCACAGCTTCGTGCGTAACATCTCGGGACCAAATCGTCATGTCTGCGAGAGCATAAACCGGATATCGTTCGTCCATCAGCTTTTGCATGGTGCCTTCTGGATCGACTGTCTGCAGCAAAGGCCGCGTAGGTCTTTTACGAACGCGGTTCATGATGACAGGCAGCTCGGCTTTCATCCAGATCGAAACCCCGTCTTCTTTTATGCGGCTGCGGGTTTCCAGATTCATAAATGCGCCCCCGCCTGTAGCAAGAACTTGAGGGCCTTCCTTCATGAGACGGGCTATGACGCGCTTTTCTCCCTCACGAAAGTATGTTTCACCATGTTCTTCAAATATCTCTTTTACAGTCCGGTCTGCAGCCTGCTCGATTTCATTGTCGGCATCCACAAAAGGGAGAGATAGGTACTGAGCAAGCCTGCGCCCGACAGTGGATTTGCCACACCCCATGATCCCAACGAGTACGATGGACTTATTTCCAAGCCTATCGACGATACTTGTTACTCGTTTCTGCCTGACTTCGGCCTTATTGTCGATGGCGTTCACGCAGAGTCCTCATTCGCTACTTATCTTAGGATTGCTTTGACAGTATCACGATAGGATCTGTCAAGCACTCAGCTATTGTGCTTGAACACTCCTACGAAAAAGGGATAATTTGCAAGGTACCAAGGGCTATTGTTATTAAATTCAAAGCAGTTCACTAGTATATTTCGGGGGATAGAATTCCCATGCCAACATTAACGCGGCTCCTATCTATTGTCAGCCTATTCATCATCAGTGTGGTCTTAGCTATGTATGCACTGGCTACATTTGTTGAGCCAACGCCGCGAGAAATTACAATTGAAATCAAAAATGATAAGCTTGGAGAGTAACCAACGATGAGCAATGCGCTGGATTTGGAAACATTTTTTGAAATGCTGAGCGTTGAAAGAGACTGCGCGTTCAATACGTTGGAGAGCTATCGAAGTGATCTGAATGATTTGGAAGAGTTTTTGCTACCCTCTCGTTTAAGCCTTATTGATGTTCAGGAAGAGCATATACAAGACTACCTTGCGGACTTGACGACCCGTGGCTTTGCTGAGTCATCACAGGCCCGGCGGTTGTCTGCGCTGCGTCAGTTCTATGGGTTCTTATATGCTGAGGGGCGCCGAGAGGATGATCCTACACGTCAAATCGTTTCTCCTAAGAAATCTCATAGTTTACCGGGAACGTTGAGTGAGAGTGAGGTTGATCAGTTACTTGGCCTAGCGGAACGAGAAGCGCAAGCAAAGCATGATAGTGACGCAAAGCAGATTAGAGCACTAAGAATCTACACATTGCTGGAAGTTCTTTATGCTACGGGTCTGCGCGTATCAGAACTGGTTTCGCTGCCAGTGTCCGCTGCTATTCGCGATAGTCGATTAATTACTGTCAAAGGTAAGGGGCGCAAAGAGAGAGCTGTTCCTCTGTCGCCAAGAGCGCAAATGGCAATGACTAACTATGTTCGGTTAAGAGCCGCAGTTAACGCATACGCAGATAGTGTCTGGTTGTTTCCTTCCCATGGAGAGAGTGGTCATTTTACAAGGCAAGCTTTTGGAAGGGACCTTAAGGCGTTGGCCTCACGCACTGGTTTGGATCACACCAAGGTTTCTCCGCATGTTCTGCGACATGCATTTGCTTCACACTTGTTACAAAACGGAGCTGATTTGCGTGTGGTACAGAAACTTCTTGGGCATGCGGATATTTCAACAACCCAAATATATACGCATGTTTTAGAGGAGAGATTGAAGAAAATAGTCGATGAACATCATCCTTTAGCGAGTGACTAGCGGCTCGCAACAGGAGAGTTTTTTGAATGAACTAACAGTTTTAATACTTGGAAAATGGTGCCCCCGGCCCGACTCGAACGGGCACGCCCTATGGACAGCAGATTTTGAATCTACCGCGTCTACCAGTTCCGCCACGGGGGCAGCAGCACTGCAAAAGATGAGCGGAATATAGCCAGCTTTTAGCTCACGTCAATCATTAGATTTCGTCTAACCACAGATTGTGGATGGAGTGGCAATTTTTCCAAGATTACAAAGATATAGTTCAAAGATGAATTGCATAGAAAAAGAAAACTGTGCTCCATTCTCAACCGATAAGGGCTGAACCCAAGCAGTGGATGGATTTTTGAATGATACGCAGATTGTATGACTGGACGTTGTCCCTTGCCTCTAGCAAGCATGCTCCGACTGCTTTGGGGGTGGTTTCTTTTGCAGAAAGTTCAATTTTTCCAATTCCACCAGACCTCCTGCTAATCCCTATGGTGATCAGTGAAAAATCTAAAGCCTGGACCTTTGCTTTAATTTGCACCATTGCATCAGTCGTCGGGGGCGTGTTCGGCTATATCATCGGCGCTTTCTTATTTCATGAGCTCGCTGAGCCCATCCTTCAGTTCTATGGATATATGGATAAATATGAACAGTTTGAGTCTGTTTTTAACGCATGGGGATGGTGGTTTGTCTTTATTGCAGGCCTTACTCCTTTCCCCTACAAGGTTATAACCATCGCCAGTGGTGCTTTTGCGCTCAGTATGCCGGTCTTCTTTATCGCTAGTCTGGTATCGCGTGGTCTCAGGTTCTTTATTGTGGCTGGCCTTTTATATTTTTTTGGGCCACCAATTCGGGAGTTTATTGAAAAGCGCTTGGGGCTTATGTTTACACTGTTTGTCGTTTTGCTACTCGGCGGCTTTGCTTTGATCAAGCTTCTTTAGAGGTTGCTATGTCTACATTATCCAGTCCTATGAAAGGACTGATGCGTAATTTCCGCTCTACCGGAGCAGTTCTTGTTTTCCTCGGTTGTATAGTTGCGATTACCATGGCTTGGGGGTTTGAGATTTTAGGTGGCTATGTGCCATGTAAATTGTGCTTAGCTCAGAGAAATCCGTATTATATAGGTTTAATTATCAGCCTTCTTGCGTTCCTCTGTGCCCAGACTACTAAGTTCGGATGGGTAGGGTCGCTTCTACTCCTTCTTGCCGCCGGATTATTTGTTTATGGTGGTGGTATTGGTATATATCAAGCAGGTGCGGAATGGGGGTTCTGGCTGGGACCCAATGACTGTGGTGGCGGTGGCGATATCCAGCTTAGTGCATCAAATATGATGCAGGCACTTTCCAATGAACGGATCGTGAGCTGCTCCAATGCGGCTCTACGTATTCTAGGGCTTTCCTTTGCTGGGTGGAATGTCATTTATTCAACAGGTATCGCATTTATAGCTTTATGTGGGGCTATATTGGGTGGGCGTTCATTGAAGAGGTGAATGGGTAAGGGTGTCACCTTATGGGACTGCTGATGAGTAATCTGCTTTTCCCAAAAACTAAAAAACCGCCAATATAGATTGGCGGTTTTAGTCTGAATAGAAGGCCTGTTCGTATCAGCCTTCGTTTTTATAACGCTCGATAGATTCAACGATCAGTTTTTGCGCTTCCTCAACACCTTCAACACCTTTGATCTTGACCCATTTGTTTGGCTCAAGGTCCTTGTAGTGTTCGAAGAAGTGCTCAATCTGCTTAACTGTGATTTCCGGCAGGTCATCAACAGTCTTTACGCTTTCATAGCGACGTGTGAGCTTTGTGCTCGGGACTGCGATGATTTTCTCATCCTGACCGGACTCGTCTTCCATGATGAGGACGCCAATTGGGCGACAGCTCATAACAGCACCAGGCATGATAGGACGCTGATTTACAACAATAACGTCAATAGGGTCGCCATCACCGCATAATGTGTGTGGTACAAAGCCATAGTTGCCTGGGTAGCGCATTGGGGTGTAAAGGAACCGGTCTACATACATGGCACCGGATTCTTTTTCCATTTCGTACTTGATTGGCTCACCACCGACAGGAACCTCAATGATGACGTTCACGTCTTCCGGTGGGTTTTTCCCAATGGGGATGCAGTCCAAGCGCATTCTATTTACTCCAATTTCAGTTGAAGTCTGTATTACAAGGGATAGGGGCGCTTGCAAGCTGAAAATTGGATATAGGGTATTGAAATTACGCTAACCTTACTAAAGTTTGATTGGTAATGAACTTTGATGGAGCGAGAGGAAAAACTCTATTGGTTTATAAGCGTTACTTTTCCTCCCTAATATAGATTGTAGCGCTATTGGCGGTGGTTGCTGAAAATGTGGAAGAGATTTTAGCTCAAGGTGAGGGACGGCAATCCGTATCAGGTACAAGGTGCATTGGAAAATCTGTATACTTCCCATCTGCTTATCTCCATCCAGTACCGCTATTTGGAATTGCGGATTGAATTGCGGATTGAATTGGAGTCAGGGCCTCCCACTCTCCAGAGGGTAGGGGGATTGGGTGAGAGTGGGAGGAAACCTTGCCTCTTAGGGGCTGTGATGAGTGTGTTTTATCAAAAAGACTACCTGAAGGCGTGAATACGGCAAAACAAAGTTTGTTTTAGGCGTTTCTCGTGCTGCCACTGATTTTTTACAGTGTAACATCTTGATTAGGACACATAGACTTGCGCAATGTTAACTGATGTTCCAACATGAGACCGTCTTGCCCGCGTTCTCCCTAAATGGAGAGGCGTGAGCTTTGAGTACTAGAAGACGGGAGGGGCCATGAGTGATGGTGAAGAAATATCAAAGCGTAAGCCCTCAGCCAATTCACAGCTTTGTATGAGCAGCACTCTACCTATAAAAGTCGTGTGCTTTCACCGGACCGAACTCAGCCAGATCCTAAATGTTTATGGTAGGATGGTCGCTAGTGGAGAATGGCGTGATTATGCCATAGATCATGGAAGAGAGCAGGCCGCATTCTCAATCTTTCGTAGGGCAAGTGAAATGCCCCTTTATCGAATAGTTAAGGCCCCTCAGCTCGCACGTAAACAAGGGGCATACTATTTGATAAACATGTCTGGATCTATCCTCAAACGTGGACATGAACTGTCTAGCGTATTGAAGTTCTTCGAAAAGAAGAAGCACCTTCGTATTGTCAGCTAGGACCTATATTTTTCTCAGGGCCACCGATCCAATTCTATGGCTTTCAGCTTTTGTGAGAATTAAGTCAGCCCTTGGTCTTGTCGGTAAAATATTGTTGCGCAAGTTTTCTAAATTAATGTTCTCCCAGAGGTCTTTTGCTGTTATTTTTGCTTCCTCATCCGAGATGCTGGAATACTTATGGAAATATGAGCCGGGGTCTCTAAACGCGGTCTCGCGAAGGCGCATAAACCTTTCAAGGTACCACCGTTCCAAGATACCCTTGCTTGCATCAATATAGATAGAAAAATCAAAAAAATCTGAGACGAATGGTACTGCCCGAGCTTCTTTTGAAAGGCTAGTTGTTTGCAGGACGTTCAGGCCCTCAACAATCAATATATCCGGCTGGTTCACTGTGACGTACTGAGCTGGCATGACATCATAGAAGAAGTGCGAATAAATTGGGGCTTGTACGTTTTGCTGACCTGCTTTGATGTCACTCAGAAACTTCAAGAGTGCGGAGCGGTCATAGCTTTCGGGAAAGCCCTTGCGGCGCATCAAGCCCTGACTTTCCAGAATGGAGTTGGGATATAGAAAGCCGTCTGTGGTGATCAGGTCAACTTTAGGGCTGGCTGGCCAGCGAGCCATAAGGGCCTGCAATAGGCGTGCTGTTGTCGACTTTCCGACAGCTACAGATCCTGCTACCCCGATAATATATGGTGATTTCCTACCATTCATGCCAAAAAAACGCTTCGTCGCGCTATGAAGGCTTTGAGTTGCCTCCACATAGTAGGCGAGCAAACGCGACAGCGGGAGATAAATATTCTCAACCTGCTCAAGCGAGACATGGTCATTCAGACTTTGCAGATTAAGCACTTCCTGACGACTAAGCGTCATGGGTGTATCTGCACGAAGTCTGGCCCATTCCTGTTCAGAAAATACAGTGAAGGGTGACAAATCCAGCTCAGTAAGATCTTGCAGTTTTTCTTGCATTAACATGGTGTTTTTACAGGACGCCTAGCAAGTCGTAGTATCTTCACGACCTAGATTTCAGCTCGTGAAGCTTTCTCTTCAAGACCGGTCATTCCGGTTCGACTTGCAAGCGTATCCATAACCTCCCTCAAGGACACATCTGAACATTTTAACAATACGAGAAGATGATAGAGTAAATCTGCACTTTCTCCGATCAGCTCTTGCTTATCACCGTTAACAGCCGCAATTGCAGCTTCAACAGCCTCTTCTCCCACTTTTTGAGCGCACTTGGATACGCCCCTTTCCATGAGCTGGCGGGTGTATGACTTGTTGTCTGTGCTCGCCGCTCGTTCGCTAACAATAGCCTCAAGGTCCTCAAGGGTAAAATTAGTCATTTGTTTAGCCTTATACGGAATTTTGAGCTTGAACGGCCCAAAATCACTAGGTTTGGTTGTCAAGACGTACTGGAACTCCGGCTTCAGCCATATGCTGTTTCGCCTCTTCAATCGTATGAGTGCCAAAATGAAAGATGGAGGCAGCCAAAACCGCTGTTGCATGTCCGTCGCGGACGCCTTCCACAAGATGGTCGAGTGTACCGACACCTCCGGAGGCAATAACTGGAACCGAAACTGCATCAGCAATGGTGCGTGTCAGGTCAATGTTATAGCCCTCTTTCGTGCCATCCCGGTCCATAGACGTGACAAGAAGCTCGCCTGCACCCAATTCAACGGCCTGACGTGCAAACTCGATAGCATCAATACCGGTAGGAGTTCTTCCGCCGTGTGTGAAGATTTCAAACCGTTTGGGTTCTCCATCCTCGGAGACTTGTTTTGCATCAATGGAGACCACAATGCACTGGCTACCAAACTTTTCAGCGGCTTCTTTGATGAATTTCGGTCTTTTGACAGCAGCGGTGTTGATGGAAACCTTGTCAGCCCCTGCAACTAGGAGTTTGCGAATATCCTCGGTAGTGCGAACGCCTCCCCCAACAGTCATAGGCATGAAGCATTGCTCAGCGGTTCTTTGAACGACATCATAGATAGTATCTCTGTTGTCGGTAGAGGCTGTGATGTCGAGAAATGTCAGTTCGTCAGCTCCAGCTGCATCATACGCTTTTGCTGCTTCTACAGGGTCACCGGCATCAATGAGATCTACGAAGTTTACGCCTTTAACAACGCGCCCATCCTTCACATCCAAACAAGGTATTATGCGTGCCTTCAGTGTCATGACTGGGCCTCACGGCTTTGCTGGATGAGAGAGAGGGCCTCGGCAGGGTTAAGGCGACCATCGTAAAGGGCTCTGCCGGAGATGGCTCCCTCTAGAATGTCGCAATCTTCCTGAACCAATCGTTTGATGTCATCAATATCTGCCAATCCACCTGAGGCAATAATTGGAATGGAAACGGCGTTTGCAAGCTCGAGCGTGGATTCAATGTTCAGGCCTCTAAGCACGCCATCACGATCAATGTCCGTATAGATAATCGTAGCTACACCGGCATCATCAAACTGTTTGGCGAGATCAACCACAGAGAGTTCAGAGGTTTCGGCCCAACCTTCAACTGCTACCTTGCCACCTTTTGCATCAATTCCTACTGCGATGCGATCAGGATATTTCTTACAGGCAGCTTTGACCAATTCAGGATCCCGTAGGGCAACTGTGCCCAGAATAACCCGCGCAATTCCTTTTTCGAGCCAAGCATCTATGTGTTCCATTGTCCGAATTCCACCGCCAAGCTGCACTGGATTGGTGGTGGCTTTCAATATGGCCTCAACAGCGTTACCGTTACGACTCTCACCAGCAAACGCGCCATCCAAATCAACAACGTGTAGCCATTCGAAACCCTGCTCCTGGAACGCCTTGGCTTGGTTGGAGGGATCATCATTGAAGACGGTTGCTTGATCCATATCACCCAGCTTTAGCCGAACACATTGGCCATTTTTGAGGTCAATAGCGGGAAAGATAATCATTGCATTTTCCTTGAACTATAGTGTCTTTCAGGGTGGGCTTAGGGAGCCCAGCTTAGAAAGTTTGAGATGAACTGAAGGCCCAATTTTTGGCTTTTCTCTGGATGAAATTGGGTTCCAATAATGTTTTCTTCTCCAACTATTGCTGTAAATTCACCACCATAGTTAAAGGTTGCAATCTGATTTTTAGAGTTTCGTGGTTGGAAATGATAGGAGTGTACGAAATAGGCGTGCAACCCATCCGGCCCTGTTTCAATATCTTGAAGAAGGACGTGGTCTTTATGTTGAAGGTTGAGCGTGTTCCACCCCATGTGGGGGATTTTTAGATCTGGATCATTCAGATCCATAGAAACAACGTCACCAGCAACCCAGTCTAGGCCTTGAGAGGTTTCAAACTCGAGACCTCGTGTTGCAAGCAATTGCATTCCGACGCAGATCCCGAGAAAAGGGCGTGCCTTGTTTCGAACGACTTCGTTGAGGGCCTCTTCCATACCCGTGAGAGCCTGTAGGCCTTTGCGGCAATCTGCAAAGGCGCCAACACCCGGCAGCACAACTCTATCAGCAGTCAAAACAGCTTCAGGAGAGTTCGAAACGATGATCTCATGCGCATGATGATGATTATGGGCGGCCCGCTCAAACGCCTTAGCGGCGGAGCGTAAGTTTCCAGAACCATAATCGATAATCGCGACACGCATAGAATGTTCTCCTAGGGGTCAAGTGTAAGGCCGATAACGCTATTTTTGCTCATTTTCGGCTGTGACTTGGTGGAAGAGCCGGAGCCTATCGGCATCTCCCTATTGATATCAGGTGAATTGGCCCACCTACTGAAAAATCTTGCTTCAGCTTCTTCAAGATTTGATCCGCTTACAATATCGATGACGGACCAGTTTTTTCTTTTTAAAGACCAAGCCTTTAATGCACCAGCTTCCAAAGCGATGAAAATTGAGAAGAGCGCAACTATGATAACGCTCGGCATAACCGGAAAAGCGGATAAGGCAGTTTGCATAATGATGAGCCCGGCTATGGAAATAATAAAAATCAACCACATACGGTTGAATAACATCCATAAAAGAGGAAACAGCAGTGCCAGCCAATGAAACCCGTCACGAATAAATCTAGGAGATTTCGATTTTGGTCTATGGGAGGACTGTGCCGCAGTATCGGGCGGGGACATGACCATGTAGACTGCCAAGGTATTCTCCTTGATGTTTAGCCGCCGAGCTGACCCTTTGTTGTGGGTACCCGGCCTTCCTGTCTTGAATCAAACTCTATTGCAGAGCGGATTGTACGGGCAACAGCCTTAAAACAGGTTTCTGCGATGTGATGACAATTAGAGCCATAAATGTTTGTTATGTGGAGGGTGAAACCCGCATTCATAGCAAAAGCGCGGAAGAACTCCTCACAAAGCTCCGTATCAAATGTGCCGATTTTATCTTTTGGAAACTCGACTTGCCAAACAAGGAACGGGCGACCGGATACATCCAAAGCGACACGGGTCAGAGCTTCATCCATTGCCAAATGGGTGTCCGCATATCGGGTAATACCCCCCATATCGCCGAGAGCTTGTTTAAAAGCCTGTCCCAGTGCAATCCCCACATCTTCAACAGTGTGATGGTCATCGATATGATAGTCACCCGTGGCCTTAACCGCTATATCCGTTAGGGAATGTCGGCATAGTTGCTCAAGCATATGATCAAAGAAGCCTACACCTGTTGAAATGTCAGATTTTCCTGTACCGTCCAGAACAACAGAAACGTTGATATCTGTTTCTTTGGTGGTGCGTGCAATTGCAGCTTGACGCATTTTACTTCCTTTAACACTAAAGCGAAGATTCCGAGGAATCTCAAAGAGTCCGGGTGTTTTATCAGGCGTTATGTCACCTGAAAACACCTGTTATGGAAAAACCACTAGGGTTTTCATTAAAAAGTGGTCAAAGAGCACTGTCAATGATAGGAAACCGACCGTTTGCCTTGCAAAAAAACGGAGCACGTCATGTCCTTTAAGCCTGAAAACGCCACAGACCGTCTTATTCTGCCGCTTGATGTTCCCGATGTTGAGCAGGCCCGCGCAATCGTTGAAGAAACGAAGGGCGTGGTTGGTACCTATAAGGTTGGAATGCAATTGCAATTTGCGGGTGGATTAGCATTTGCTGAAGAACTTGCCAAAGAGGGGCATTCAGTTTTTCTAGATGTGAAGCTGCTTGATATTGATAATACAATTGCCAGCGCGGTTAAAAATATCAGTACGATGGGCATGCGCTTTGTGACGCTGCATGCATACCCTAAAACAATGCGTGCGGCGGTGGCGGCCCTAAAAGAAACTGGGAATAAAGACTTATGTCTGCTGGGGGTGACAGTTCTCACATCCATGGATCAACGCGATCTGGTTGATGCCGGGTATAAGGATCAGATCCCAGAGCTTGTGAGTAACCGAACAAAAGATGCAGCTGCTGCTGGCATGGGCGGCGTTGTTTGTTCGCCTATGGAGGCGAGCGATGTGCGTAACCGATTTGGTGAGCAACTTGCCATCGTTACGCCGGGAGTTCGCCCAACTGGGTCAAGTGTAGGTGACCAGAAGCGTATTATGACTCCACAGAATGCCATTCAAGCCGGTTCAGATTATCTGGTGATTGGTCGGCCAATCTTGAATGCAGGAGACCGCCGTTTAGCCGCGCAGAAAATTGTCGAGGAAATTGCTGCCGCGCTTTAGAAAGTAGCAAAATGCGGACAGCAGTTGTCTGGAACTGAAACTGTCCGCATTAAAACTTGAATTAGTTAGGCTGCTGAGCCTGTTTTTCAGCTTCAGCCTGCTTTGCAAGATTCTGACGATACAGTGCCGCAAAGTCGATTGGATCCAGCATTAGTGGTGGGAAGCCACCATTGCGGGTTGTGTCTGCCAAGATGTTGCGTGCAAATGGGAACAGCATACGTGGGCATTCAATGAGAATGAATGGGTGCATGTGCTCTTTTGGTACGCCGGTGATTTTGAAGACACCGCTGTAGACGAGCTCAGCTGCAAACATGACTTGCTCAGGTGTGTTTGCCTTGGCTGTCAATGTCAGTGTAACTTCGAACTGGTCTTCACCAACCGGGTTTGCACCTACATTAACGTTGATGTCCAGCTTCGGCTGTTCACCGGGTTGTAGTGATTTTGGAGCATTTGGATTTTCAAAAGAAAGATCTTTAATGTATTGCGCCAGAATGTTCATACCTGGAGCTACTTGCTCACCTTTTGGAGCCTCTTGATTTTCGCTCATATTTCTTTCCCGGTTATGCATTGCAATGAGTAGTTGCGGTATGCTGGAGTGGTGATCCACGCTTTTATACCGATGTCCAACTCATAGTTGGCTAACATGTGTATATGATTGATACAAGAGTTTACCTGTGTTGACAGCCAAAGGATAGAGTTGTTCGAACTATTAACTAATTGCATTTTATTTAGGCTGGAATGGATAAATTGAAAAAGACTTTACTTCTGGGAGAGTTTTGAATGACCAGTGAATTTGACGGGCCATCTAGCCTGCTGGGTCATCAGGTAAAACTGGATACACTGGTCCGGCTTCGGTGGTTGGCTGTTGTGGGACAAACAGTGGCTATTCTGGTTGTCTATTATGGCTTTGAATTCCCTATGCCAATTGGGAATTGCTATATTTTGATTTCAATTTCTGCCTGGTTGAATATCATTTTAAAGTTGCGGTGGCCGTCAACGACACGTCTTTCAGAAAATAGTGCCGCTTTGCAGTTGGGCTATGACATCTTGCAGTTAGCTGGCCTTCTTTATCTCACAGGCGGTCTTGGGAACCCTTTCTCATTTTTATTGATAGCACCTGTTATGGTTTCAGCAACTGCGCTGTCGGCGAGAAATACGATTCTGCTGGCCGTCTTTGCTGGTGTTCTTGCAACCGCACTGGCGGTATTTCGCTATCCGCTGCCATGGTTCAATGGAGAGCCTATAAATATTCCAGTTATTTATCTGGTTGGAGTTTGGGTATCCCTGATCTGTAGCATGTTCTTTATGGGTACGTATGCGCTTAGAATCGCCAAAGAAGCCCGACAGCTTTCCAACGCGCTTGCTGCAAGTGATATGGTGTTGGCGCACCAGCAGCATTTGTCTGCTCTTGACGGTTTGGCAACAGCTGCCGCCCATGAACTGGGAACGCCTCTTGGTACGATCTATTTGACAGCCAAAGAACTTTCTACGGAGTTCGAGCCTGGTGATCCACTAAGAGATGATGCTGAACTTGTTTACATGCAGGCCGCGCGTTGCAGGGAGATCCTGCGCAAGCTCACATCTCTTTCCAGTGAGGATGACCAGCATTTCCAACGCATGCCACTATCACAACTTTTAGAGGAAGTTGTTCAGCCTAATCGGGGGCTGGGGATTCGTATCAATATCGATATGGACGGTTCAGGGCCGGAGCCGGTAGGGCGGCGAAATCCTGCGATCCACTATGGGCTGGGTAACCTTTTGGAAAACGCAGTCGACTATGCTGAGGCGCGTGTTAATCTTGTAGCTCGCTGGGATCAGAAGTTCGTCACAATCAAAGTGGAAGATGATGGTCCGGGATTTGCCCCTGATATACTTGCCAATATTGGTGAGCCTTATGTGTCTAGCCGAAGCTTTTCGAAGAAAATCGAACTGACGGAAATTCGTAGTAAGCAAGGTGGCCAAAAAGGTGGAGGTCTGGGACTCGGATTCTTTATTGCTAAAACGCTTTTGGAACGAACCGGCGCAAAGCTCATATTTGGTAACCGAAAGCCCCCAGAAACCGGTGCAGTGATTGAGGTTCGATGGCCGTTCTTTGCTATGGATCAAACCAATGAGAGCAAAGAGTCCTTAGGGTAGCTTTTAATGAGTGTTATTACTAGATTAGCATAGATAGATCTGGATAATCTAATTGCGTTGGACACCTTCAAATCAAACGCAAGAAAACATTGGATTTGTTCAATGAACGAAGAAGAAAATACACAGGCGCTGGGTCGCCTATTGATTGTTGATGATGACCGCCCCTTTCAACAACGACTGGCACGTGCAATGGAAAAGCGGGGGTATGATACGGATACGGCTGATGGTGTGCGTGAAGCACTGAACAAGGTTTCTGTCGGTGCTCCGGATTTTGCCGTTGTTGATATGCGTCTGGAAGACGGAAGTGGACTGGATGTAGTTGAAGCTATCCGGATGAAACATCCTGGAGCCCGCGTTATCGTGCTTACGGGTTATGGGAATATTGCCTCTGCGGTGACTGCGGTGAAGCTTGGCGCAATTGACTACTTGTCAAAGCCAGCTGATGCTGACGATATTCACGCAGCGCTTCTACGCCAACCAAACGAGAAGGCTCCGCCCCCTGAGAACCCAATGTCTGCTGATCGGGTCCGCTGGGAGCATATTCAGCGTGTATACGAGCTTTGTGATCGCAACGTTTCTGAAACTGCGCGTCGTTTGAATATGCACCGGCGTACACTGCAGAGAATTTTGGCAAAAAGAGCGCCCCGTTAGTATTGTTGCGCTCTACGCTTTTGGCAGGAGAGAACGAAAAACTTCCAGTGTTCGTTCTCTATAGTCTCCTTGGACCATCTAGTTGTTTTCGGAGAGGCTGTGCTTTTGTATGAGCGGAAGTTGCAGTATGGTGAAGACCATCGTGATTGGCATCACGCCAAAGACCTTGAAGTTGACCCAAAAGTCCGAGGAGAAGTTTCTCCAGACAACTTCATTTATGATAGCCAGAACGAAAAAGAAGATTCCCCAGCGTAGGGTTAGTTTATACCAGCCTTTAGCATCCAGCTTGAAAGCGCTGTCGAACACGTAGCCAAGCAGGGAACGACCAAAAAACAGGCCTCCCAAAAGTATACTGCCAAACAACGCATTAACAATTGTGGGCTTCATTTTGATGAAGGTGTCATTTTGCAGGTAAAGCGTGAGCCCACCAAAAACCAGAACTATGATACCGGAAACCAGCGGCATGATTGGCAACTGCCGCGTCAGGGAATAGGAAACCCCTAATGAAATGACAATGGCCACCATAAAGGCCGCTGTCGCCAGAAAAATCGGTTGCCCCACGACTGACAGGGCCGGGAACATTTCGATAATCCGTTCCCCCTTCGAGTTTGCGGCAAAGAAAATGAGGAGAGGTCCCAGCTCTAGTGCCAACTTCAAGAGCGGACTAATTTCCTTATGCCCCTTTTCGTTCGGCGCGTGCTCAAGTTCCATCTAAAAATGTTCCTAGGTTGTTTAAGGTGATATGCGGAATGGCAGTCGCTGAACACTTTACCATTATTTTAAAGCTAGAGTGTGTCAGTAATTTCCAAATGAAGCAATGGGAAAGGCTTTCCTAGGCCGTCTAATGGCGAACGTCCAACTTGCTTGAATCCGTTTTGTAAGTAGAAGGTAACTGCCTGTGTATTTTGTTCGTTCACATCGACACAATTCGCACCCAGTACCTCAATGGCAAACTTGAGGAGGCGTGAACCTGTTCTTTTACCTCTGCACTCAGCGTCAACAAACAGCATTTCGATTTTTTGCTCGAAAACACCGAGAAAGCCAACGATGGAGGTGTGGGAATCCTGCGCACAATAAAGCTTGACTGATGCCAGATAATGATTTCGAACGAGTGGTTTCAATTCGGTAATGTCATCTTCGCTCAAGAAGGCATGGCTTGCCCGAACCGATCGTTCCCACACTTGGGTAATCTCATCATATTGTGAAGGGGTGGCCTGAGTGATTGAAATCTGACACATGCTTTTAGAATTTTGTTCGGGCGCGCAGGGCCTGGGTCAAAGTGCCTTCATCCAGATAATCCAGTTCCCCACCTACAGGAACCCCATGGGCAAGCCGTGTAATCTTCAGTGTCTCAAAGGAAGACAGGTTATCGGTGATGTAATGGGCTGTCGCTTGGCCTTCCACGGTGGCATTGACCGCGAGAATGACTTCGCTGATGTCGCCGACCTCGATACGCTCTATGAGCTTGGGTATGTTCAAGTCATCAGGACCTATTCCATCCAGTGGCGACAATGTCCCGCCCAGTACGTGATAGTGACCGCTCACGGCTGAAGCCCGTTCTAGAGCCCATAAATCAGAGACATCTTCAACCACAACGATGGTCGACGGGTCCCGTCTTGGATCTGAGCAGATTGTGCACGGGTCGGACGTATCAACTGAACCACACTCAGAGCAGATGCCCACTTGCTCCACAGCAACCCCCATGGCCTCCGCCATAGGCTTAAGCAACTGCTCTTTTTTCTGAATCAGGTGAAGGGCTGCCCGTCTTGCGGACCGTGGTCCTAGGCCCGGGAGCTTGGAAAGGAGCTGGATTAAACGCTCGATTTCGGGTCCGGCGACTTTGCGGGTGCTCATCGTGATAAAATCTTCCAAAAACGAGTGAGTTGTTGGGTGTACAGTGCAAGCACCAGCGGCCTCATTTGGAAGCCGCTCATGTGCCGTGAAAGTGAAGGTGCGTTAAAACCGCTTTTAAAATGGCAGTTTCATGCCTGCTGGCAGGCCCATACCGGACATGAGTTCCTTGGTTTTTTCCTGAACCAGAACCTCTCCCTTGGCTTTTGCATCGTTGTGAGCGGCCAAAATCAAGTCTTCAAGGATTTCTACTTCATCGGCGTTGATGAGGGATGGATCCAGCTTGAGGGAGGTCATCTCACCTTTACCGTTCAATGTGATGGTTACCTGACCAGCAGCAGATGTTCCTTCGACAGAAAGCTCATTAACAGTATCTTGCAGGGTGCCCATTTTTTCCTGCATCTGTTTGGCTTGCTTCATCATCTTCAAAAAGTCCATAGGAGGTTCCTTTATTGTTTTTAACGTTCAAAGAAGCTTTTAGAGCCTGATTTAAGGTATCTTGCCTGCGTTTTAAAGTTCACTGCCCCAATCATTCAGCTCTTCTGGTGTAAAAGCGGTTGGGTCTTCGGGAAATTTGTTCTCTTCAGTCTTCATAACACGAACATCGACCACTTTCGCGCCGGGGAAGGCTTCCATGATGGCGGAAACTTCTGGTGTTGAGTGGGCAGCGGAAACCAGCTGTTGTTTATTGGCTTCTTTCTCTTCAAAGAGTGTTGGTCGCCCTTGCTCGCGGCTGATGGAGACAATCCAGCGTCTTCCTGTCCATTCCGTGAGTTTTCGTCCCAGCTCTCCAGTCGCGTCTGCTGGAGCTTCAGATGTTGGCTGAACCTCGATACGTCCCGGTTGGAAATTCACCAGCCTTAGGTTGCGCTCGATAACCACTTTTATGGGAATGTCCCGCATTTTAGCGGCGTAGTCAGCAACTTCCTGCCAGCTTCTCAGGCGGACTTTCTCGGCCTCTTCCTGCTGGGCTTGTGGTTGAGGTGTTGAAACTGCTAGGGTTTGGGGCTGGCTGCGCCCGCCAGCAACGGCTTGCAGGCGAGGCCCGTCTCCATTTGGCATGGAGGCTTTGGGTGCCGTACCGCCTTGTGGTGCACCACCGCCAGAGGTTGCCGGGGCCATACCATTGAATGCGCCGGATTTGAGGAGCTTTAGCGCTTCTTCCGGGTCTGGCAGGTCTGAGTTGTAGCAAAGACGAACAAGAACCATTTCCGCAGCGGGCAGGGGTTTGGGTGAGGTTTGTACCTCGTTGATCCCTTTCAGAAGAATTTGCCACGTGCGTGATAGGGTTCGCATGGAGAGCTTCTCGGCAAAAGCTTGGCCGCGAAGGCGCTCGCTTTCCGTGACCGATGCTTCTTGACCTGCATTGGGAACGGCTTTGAGCCGTGTAACTAAATGGGTGAACTCTGCAAGGTCGGAAAGAACGACAGAGGGTTCAGCGCCCACATCGTATTGGCTTTTTAACTCTCCCAGAGCACTGGCCACATCGCCCTTCATGACATGTTCAAACAGGTCGATGACGCGGGCTCTGTCGGCAAGGCCAAGCATCTGCCTTACTTCGTCGGCATTGATGCCGCCCGCGCCATGGGCGATGGCCTGATCAAGCAAACTCAATGAATCGCGGGCAGAACCTTCACCAGCGCGGGCAATAAGCGACAGGGCCTCCTGAGAGATCTCGATTCCTTCTTTTTGTGAGATTTCTCCCAGAAGCTTCACAAGGGTGCCGGATTCAATGCGCCGTAGGTCAAACCGTTGACAACGTGAGAGAACTGTAACGGGAACCTTGCGGATTTCCGTTGTTGCGAAGATGAATTTTACATGCTCGGGCGGCTCTTCCAGCGTTTTCAAAAGACCGTTAAAGGCCGCGTTGGAAAGCATGTGCACTTCATCGATAATATAGACTTTGTAGCGGGCATTGGCTGGACGATAGCGGGCCGCCTCGGTGATTTCGCGAATATCGCCAATACCGGTGTGGGAGGCCGCATCCATTTCGATCACGTCCACATGACGGCCTTCCATAATGGCCTCACAGTGGACACCCGGCCGGGTGAGGTTGATGGTCGGGCGATCAACTTCTCCGGGAATTTCGTAGTTCAAACCGCGCGCCAGAATACGGGCCGTGGTGGTTTTACCAACACCGCGTACACCTGTCAGCATCCATGCCTGAGCTATTCGTCCGGTTTCAAAGGAGTTGTGCAGCGTTTTGACCATGGGCTCTTGGCCGTAGAGGTCATCAAACGTGCTGGGGCGATACTTACGTGCAAGAACACGGTAAGGCGTGGCTTTTGTGTCAGTAGACACCTCGGCAGTTGCCTCGTCCAACTTTTTCTCTTCGATATGAAGGTCTTCCATCTCGCCCCGCGCTGGCCTTAGTAAACTCAAGGCATTCTTCTACCCCGGCCATTCAAGACGAAGACCGGCCGCTTGTCGAGTAAAAGGCGGGGGGAATTTCGAAATATAAGGTGGGAGGCTGGTACGATGACCCGTACCGAATCTCGTTGGGGCTGCTTCCTTCCGGACCTGACCCAGTTGGCGAGTGGCTCGTCCACCACCAACCTCCCACGCGATATATGGAGGTATTGCCCCCAATTTGCAAGTATTCAATGCGGGACTGTGGAAGAGGTTGGGGAAGACTTGCCGCAACCGCTACGGATACTCCGAAATTCCACGGTTCTTGATGGTGCAAGCCGGTCTCTTGACTGGAGCTTTCAAGGGTGTTCTCCTCACAAGCCTTGTTTTTTAATGGAATTTGTAATGAGTGATAGAACAGTATTGTCTCAAGACACCTCTGCTTCCCTGTCTTTTGCGGGAAACTCTCTGGATAGAGTTGCTCCCAAGCGTACCAATGAACATTGGTTGGAACAGCAAATACATCATAAAAATGCGCGATTTATTGCTTTTTGCGACGGGCAGGTTGTCCTATTTAGTGACAGTGCTTTTACAAGTATGGCTCACCTGAAAGAGAATTCCATTCGTCTGGAGGAACTGTTGTTTCTAGGGGTGGATCGTTCTGATTCCGACCGGCCCTATTTCGCGGTCTCTGCTGATCCTGACCTTATTTCCCGCAGGGGGTGAGATCGCTCGCTAATTCAGCAAGTTACTCTGAGAATGCTCTAGGAATCATGGCGCAGGCCTCCGCTATGTTGAGGTGGCACGAAACGCACCCGAAGTGCTCCAAGTGCGGGGCAGATACGATGGTGGGAGAAGCCGGATATCGCCGTGAGTGCCCCAAGTGTGAGGCTCTGCACTTTCCCAGAACCGATCCTGCCGTCATAATGCTGATTACACACGGGGATGAGTGCCTTTTGGGGCGGCCCTATCGCTTGTCCGAGAATATGTATTCTACGCTCGCTGGGTTTGTGGAACCGGGGGAGACGCTGGAAGACGCTGTTCGGCGTGAAACATTTGAGGAGGCGGGTGTGAAAGTGGGCGCTGTGCAATATCTGGCTAGCCAGCCCTGGCCGTTTCCCTCCAGTATAATGCTGGGTTTTAAAGGCGTGGCACTGAGCAAGACATTAAACATAGACTATGAGGAAATGGAGGACTGCCAGTGGTTCTCTAAAGAAGAAGTGCGGAAGATGATGGAAGGGACGGAGGCCAGTGGCAAGCTTTGTCCCCCAGACATCTCCATTGCGCACTATCTGATAAAGCAGTTTGTGGACGGGGAATAAGCGGTGTATTTGCCGCTGCGGGTGCATATGCTCAGCATTGGAGAAATGCGCTCCCGTTCTTGCCTTGCTGACATTGAAAACCTATGTGGTTCAATAACTATTAGCTTCAGGATGGCGAATTCATGATTTCGTATGCGGTAAAGGCATTTTCTCAGGTGTTTCAGCCTGAATATCGGGCAATTTTTTGGAAGTCTATCGGTTTAACAATTGCGCTGTTGGCCGTGATCTGGATTGTACTTCAAGGGATTGTGGCGCAATTTGTTACGCTTCCCTATCCTTGGCTTGAAGGCGTCCTCAGCGTGTTAACCGGAGTGGGAACTTTCATTGGTCTGGGGTTTTTGATCGGACCGGCTTCGGCACTATTTGTTGCGTTTTATCAAGATGATATTGCAGAAATTGTGGAGCGGAACGACTATCCGCAAGATGGGAAAGGCAAAGCGCTTCCAATCATCACCTCCACCATTTTGGCTGCGAAATTCATGGGTGTGATTCTTCTTGGAAACCTGCTGGCACTAATTTTACTTCTGGTTCCGGGTGTAAATCTCATCGCGTTCTTCGTGGTGAACGGATATCTTTTGGGTCGTGAGTTCTTCGAGTTTGCTGCCATGCGCTTCATGAGCATTGAAGAGGCGAAGGCCTTTCGTAAAGCCCATGGCGGAAGAGTGTTCATCGCCGGTCTGTTTGTGGCGGCGCTGATGGCTGTGCCGATCCTGAATCTGATCACCCCGATTTTCGCCACGATCCTCCTCATGCACATTTTTAAAATGTTGAGGAAACGTCAATTGATGACGGTGTGAAACCAGTCGCTGAATTCCAAGTGGATTAAGCGGAGTTGCGCACATAATTTAAGAGATAATGCAATGTGTTAGGGTGTGTTTTCGGTCATTTGTTGCAAAGTGAGCGATAACGCGCGCTTGTTGTGCTCAAACCAACCGGTAATGTACGAATAATACCAACGGCACCTGTTTTTGACTCGGGATGAGGATTCCCAAATCACTTGAATTGTGATTCAACATTGGGAAAGGAGATTCCCAATGTCAGCGATCCCATTGCGCCGAGACTATGATGCTTCTTCGTTACGAACTCTTGCTTGTCAAAGTAAGGATGTCAGGCAGAGCCGCCGCCTTCTTGCTCTTGCTGCTGTTTATGATGGGTTGTCGCGCTTGGAGGCGGCACGCATGGGCGGCATGGACCGCCAAACACTGCGAGACTGGGTGCATCGGTTTAACGCAGAAGGGCCGCACGGCCTGTACAATCGTAAGAGCCCGGGCCGTGTCCGGTGGTTAAATAAAGAGCAAATGGCTGAATTTGCAGATCTGGTTGAGGCTGGGCCTGATTTACAACAACACGGCGTAATTCGCTGGCGTCGGCGGGATCTGCAAGGTGTGATCGAGCAGAAGTTTGGGGTCAGCTATAGCGAAAGGGCTATTTCAAGCCTCCTCAGAGTTCTGGGATTTTCTCGGGTCAGCGTTCGGCCACAGCACCCGGCACAGGACGAGCAAGTTATGGAGACATATAAAAAAACTTCCATGCCCAGCTTAAAGAAATAAAAGCGCGCTTGCCCTCACAAACATCCATGGAAATCTGGTGGCAGGACGAAGCCCGCATTGGTCAAAAAAATGGGCTCACCAGAAGGTGGGCAAAAAAAGGAACGAGACCACGGGCTCCCAGCGACGGGCGCTATCAATCAACTTATGTATTCGGGGCCATCTGCCCCGCCCACGGCAAAGGGGCAGCACTTGTTTTGCCCAAAGCCAATACCAATTCCATGCAGCTTCACCTTAAAGAAATCAGCCGAACCGTCGCCAAAGGGGCGCACGCAGTGGTCCTGATGGATCAAGCGGGTTGGCATACAACGGCAAAACTGAAGTTGCCTGATAATATAACCATCTTGCTGCTCCCACCCCGTTCTCCGGAGCTCAACCCGGTTGAAAATGTTTGGCAGTACTTACGGCAAAACTGGCTCTCTAACCGAACCTTTCAAGACTACCAGGAAATTGTCGATGCCGCCTGTTCCGCTTGGAATAAGCTTATTCAACAACCCCACACAATCACATCAATCGGTAGACGAAATTGGGCGCATACAGGTCAATTATAAGTGCCGTTGGTATAAAGTGCCGCTGTGAGAGACGTTTTATGCAATTGGTCTTTTGGGCCGATTTTTTTCGAATTAAAACGAATATCGCTTTCATGATGCGGCCGTGGAATTGGCAGACAGGGCGTGAAACCTGTTTTATAAAAGTGGTGAGGTGGCTTTAATGCTCAAGGGCAAGCAAGATCTGGAACAAGGGTTTCCAGTTCAGCTCGCAGCCAATCGTGAAAGCACTTGGCTTTAGTTGTCTGGAATGTCTTTTCCTGCCCGATTAACCAGTAACAGGCTTGATGCTCAAGCTGCAGACTAAATGGCGCTATCAGGTGTCCGAGGCGTACATCGTTTGCTGCCAAAACATGACGGCCTATCCACACGCCGGCTCCTTCCATCGCTGCATTTAATGCATGGTCTGCATGGCTGAAGCGTAGACCTTTTTCCGCCCATGACACTCGGCCCAAACCAGACTGTTCCAGCCATTGTTTCCAGGAAATGGTTTCGGGGAGAACCAGTGTGGTTTCATCGTGTAGAAGCGTGAAGTTTTTCAAGTCGGCTGGTGTTTGAAGCTTTTTAGCAATTTGAGGATTGCATAGCGGCGTCATTGTTTCTCGGGCAAGTTTTTCTGCATGCAGGTCTGGATAAGGACCTTTTCCAAAGCGTAAAGCGAGATCGACTTCATCTCGCGAAAAATCAACAAGGTTGAAACTCGCGGAAATCCGCAGTTCAATATCCGGGTTTTCATCCATAAATCGGTAGATCCGCGGCACGAGTAGCTTTGAAGCCATGGCGGGTCCGGTGCTGATCAGAAGAATACTATCCTCCGGCTTACCTGTAACACGTGCAACCGCTTCGCTGAAACTGTGCAGCCCACCCTCAACACCGGGCAGTAGCTGGCGTCCGGAGGTGGTTAAATCAATGGCGCGGTTCATGCGCTTGAACAGCTGGACCCCGAGCTGTTCCTCAAGAGTTTTAATCTGATAACTCAGGGCCGAAGGTGTCAGGTTCATTTCCTCAGCAGCCTTAGCGAAGCTGAGGTGTCTGGCAACGGCTTCGAAGGCTCGGAACGTGTTGAGAGGGGGAAGTTTGTAGCGCATATCACCTAAAATATTTTGATCTGAAAGCTAAAATATCACCGTTTGTCATTTCTGTCTGCTGAATTTAATTGTTCTGGTGTTCACAAATAAGCGGAGAGGGATATGACGGAACGTGCTTGGACACCTGAGTTACAAAGTACAGCTGAAGCTGGCTTGATTACGGCGGAATCCCTAGATTTTTATCGGAAAAAAGCACGAAGAGAACGGTCTCGTGCTGCACTGGATGCCGTCTCTTATTTTTGGCGGAAAATGACAGGGAAAGGCCATTAGATGTTTAGTCCCGCGAGCAGATGGAATCGGTTTAACATTGACTTCATCATTTCGGGAGGACTTATGGGACAGGTATTACACGGCAGCGCCACGACCACTCACGCGGTTCGATCAGCCATACAAAAATCGGATGCAACCATCAAAGAGTTGAGCCGGCGCTATAACATCAATCCCAAAACGGTGATGAAGTGGAAACATCGCAATAGCGTGGAAGATCAACCTATGGGGCGGAAGAATCCCCGCTCCACAGTCCTGAGCGTGGCGGAAGAAGCGGCGTGTGTCGCTTTTCGCAAGCACTCTTTATTGCCACTCGATGACTGCCTTTACGCCCTGCAGGAAACGATCCCGCGTCTGACCCGCTCGTCCCTGGATCGCTTATTCCAGCGCCATGGGATTTCGCGCCTGCCACCACCGGATATGAAAGCGAACAAGAAACGCTTCAAAGCCTATCCAATTGGTTACTTTCATCTTGATATTGCTGAGGTTCGTACGCAAGAAGGCAAGCTCTATTTGTTCGTTGCCATTGACCGAACCTCAAAGTTCGCCTTTGTCAAACTCTTTGAAAAAGCCACCAGAAGGATTGCCAGTACCTTTCTGCGGGCCCTTATTGAAGCGGTTCCCTACAAGATCCATACCGTGCTGACCGATAACGGCACCCAGTTCACTGACCCCAAAGGGTACAGCTGGAACGCCAGTGAGGTTCAACATTTGCTCACAACAGTCCAGTTGTTTCGTGCTCATGCATTTGTTCTGGCTTGTGCCCAAAATGACATTGACCACCGGCTTACCAAACCAGCCCATCCGTGGACAAATGGCCAGGTCGAGCGCATGAACAGAACCATTAAAGAAGCAACCGTTCGGCGCTACTATTACCGCACACACAACGAACTAAGAGCCCATCTGGACACATTTATTCAGGCCTATAACTTCGCCAAGCGCCTCAAGGCTCTTCGGGGCCTAACACCCTTCGACTATATTACCAGACAATGGACACAAGAGCTGGACAGATTTATAAAACAACCACACCATCTGCTCGCGGGACTAAACAATTAGAGCACATCGCGTTCTTTCGCATTCACGCTGTGCACTCTAACATATTTACTTTGAGCGAATTCTTGTCGTTTGATTGAACCCAATCAAACGGAACGCACTCTAAAAAAGTGAGATGACTTATTGAAATCCACGCCCCTGCCTTTTGGGCATACCTATCAAAGTAGACTCTGGAGAGCATAGGGGGATAATTATTCTAGTCTTTCCGAAGACCCAGCATATCCAGCCGCCAACGCAGAGTGTCTATTCTGTCCTGACCGAAAAATGGCTCGCCTTTAATGATCATAGTCGGGATACCCCAATGACCGGCCTTATAGAGCGCTTGCCTGTTGTCTTCGGCTTCTTCCAAGTGGTCCCCGTTCTCGATTGCAGCATCCATGTCCTCAAGGTCCAGACCCGCGGCCGCGATTGCCTTGGCAAGATGGTCGCCTTGATCCCAGTTTTCCGTGCCTCCCCATATGAGTTTTGAAACATGGCAAATCATATCAAGGCCTTTGCCGCGTCGCTCAGCTTCTATTCCCAGTTTCACGAGACGGAAGATATAAGGTTGTTCTGTTGCCACCTCAAACGTGGTGAAATCCTGCAGGACTGGGTCAGGTCTGGGCCATTCCATAGGGCGGTCAAGGTATTTTGAACGGCGCATGGCATCCATTACGAGATAACGAACTGCTTTTGGATCCTTCTTTTTAAAGAGACGTTCCGGGTTAGAAATAGCCATCGGCAAAAGAATACGCATTTTTATTTTAATGTCATAGTCTCGCCGCAGATCGAGAAGATCTGGTGTTACCAGATATGAGAACGGGCTGCGAAAGCTCCAGTAGACATCTATTACCTGTTGCATGGTTTACTCCCGGTCTGCCAGACGAACACTCGAATCTAAGCTAGAGTGGACCAGATTAAGGGGAGAGGGAAGCAGGCTGGCTGAAAAAGATCACCGGGAGGTTCTTGTCGACGATAGGCAGCTAATGTCCGCGCTAATTTTTTGAAATTTTAAAATCTAATGTACTTTCGGAGCCAATGCTATCAAAGTTCGCGTTTGTCCATGCTGCCGCACTTTTCCTGCCAATATCGAAAAGCAATTCTATGAACTCACCTTGAGGATTAATTTGGGAGGCGGGGCCAAATTGGTGCAAATCTTTTGATGCCTCGATATGGTGTAGATACACTTGTATGTGATCATCGAAGCTTATCCTGTGATTTACCCAGTTGGAGACGAATTCAATCGCATTTAACTTGCGCAGTAGCGTGGAGTTGAATGCGATTTCGCTAAAGCGCACAGATATATCCATGGAGGTCTGCGGAACTTCTTCGCGATAAACTGGGTTGATTTGGACAAGAAGGATATCACTATTTCCCCTATGGTTATATAGAGGGTAAAGTGGCGGATTTCCCATGAAACATCCGTCCCAATAAGCTTCTCCGTCTATTTCAACTGCTTGATAGAGTTGGGGGATACAGCAGGACGCGAGTAAGGTGTCACAGCTCAGCTCAGTTCCGGCAAATATCTTGATCTTGCCACTTCTTACATTGGTTGCTGCAACGTATAAGTCGAGACCGCCATATTGGTGAATGTTGTCGAAGTTAACGTGATTTTCGATAATTTCTTTTAGTGGGTTTATGTTCAACGGATTGAATTGATAGGGGGACATAATCCGGGATGTCAGACCCCATCCAAAGTACATTGGAGACGCATCCAGGTTCCAGCTGCCAAAGAGAACTTCTAGTGGGCTTCTTTGGAACGGGCTGGCTCGTCCTGCTTTTGAAACAGCCGTCCAGAAGTCTTTAAGGGCTTTTCTCGCCTCTTTCGGTCCACCTCTTGCCATCCCATCGGTTAGAACCGCGGCATTTAGTGCGCCGGCGCTTGTTCCTGACACTCGCGCAATAGTGAAGCGTTGACTTTCCAGCAACCAGTCGAGGACCCCCCAAGTATATGCTCCATGAGATCCGCCTCCCTGGAGCGCCAGATTTATTTCTTTAACTTCCTTCTTCTTCGATGCAGTCACCTTGTGCTCCAAAGTTCAAGCGTTGTTTTATGGTTTATTCCCTTGGGTCACTGGTGATCGTAGCAGTTTATGTTTGTAGTGATATTAACTTGACCAGCGCCTGTTGGCGCTACGGCTAGCGATTTAATGGAATTTAAATCCACATATCAAAATTCGCAGGCTGTATGCTATAGCTTTGATGTAACTGAGAGGAAGGCAATGACTGATTCATTAGAAGTAGATACTTTGGAATTTGCTGGGAGCCCTGGCTCTCCATATTCTATGAAAATGCTCGCTTACATGCGCTATCGCCGGATTCCCTATGCTTTCCATATTGTGCCGCATGGCGCGCTGAAGGGGTATCCGACACCAAGGCCCGTTTTGTTTCCAACTTTCTTTTTCAAGAATGAAGCGGGGGAGCTGGAAGCGAAGGTAGACAGCACGCCGATTATCCGAAAGCTGGAAACCGAACATGAAGGGCGTGCGGCTCTGCCAGAAAATCCTGCTCTTCGTTTTCTTCATGATCTCATTGAAGACTATGCCGATGAGTGGATGACTAAAATCATGTTCCACTATCGCTGGGCAGATGCCGGTAATGCCGAGTACGTGGCCCCTATGCTGATGTATTGGAGAGATACGCGTGTTGATGCGGATGCGGCGGATGAGGGAGCTTCCATGTTCGCGTCACGCCAGATCGAGCGTTTAAAGTATGTGGGCTCCAACGAGGTGACAGCTGAGACGATTGAAGCCAGTTATCTGCGCGTGCTGGATATTCTGGACCGTGTCATTGCCAAGCAGGCTTACCTGTTTGGGAGCAAACCCACTGCGGCGGACTTCGCCGTGTATGGTCAAATGTCCCAGATCGCCATGATCGAACCGTCCTCTGCAAAGATATGTCAGGACAAGGCACCGCGTATCCGCTGTTGGCTGGATCATGTGGCCGATGCCTCCGGTATTTCCGCTGACTGCGACGGTTGGGAAGTCTTTGAGACAAGCACACAAACCCTGAGGCCTTTTTTTGAAGAGATTGGACGCACCTACGCACCGCTTGTTTTAGCAAATGGAAAAGCAGCGAAAGCGGGGAAAACCAGCTTTGAAACCGAGATTGACGGTCGGCGCTGGATGCAGGATGTTTTTCCCTACCATGTGAAGTGCTTAATGGCGCTGCGTAAGTCGTTTGCCGAACTGCCTGCGGAGAGCCAGACCCAAGTACGCGGCGTGTTGCAAGGGACTGGGTGTGACGTGTTTATGGGTTCTTAGTGTCAAAAAAACTGAACCGCATATTCGGCGGGGCGCTTTCAAATCAAGTGGAGCGCTTTGCCAAGAAGCCTTAAAAACTCAAAGGTCAATTGCGCCCTAAAGCTAAAAGAATGAGCCTACGCTTTTCGATAGGGTTGTCCCATAACAAGGGGAGTGAAGTAAGTTGGCTGATGTACAAAAAGAAAAAGTAATGGAGATACAGGGCATCCCTGGGTCACCCTATTCAATGAAGATGGTGGCCTATCTGCGGTATCGCCGGATTCCCTATGCGTTTCTAGTGCAGGCCCACGGAACATTGAAGGGGTACCCCAAACCGAAACCTCTTTTGTATCCGGTTATCTATTTCACCAATGAAGAGGGGCAGCGCGAGGCGCAAGTTGATAGCACGCCGCTGATCCGCAGGTTGGAAACGGAGTATAGCGGCCGTGAAACACTGCCGGCGGACCCTGTAACCTGTTTCCTTCAGGACTTGTTGGAAGATTTTGCCGATGAGTGGATTTCCCGGATCATGTACCACTACCGCTGGGCGGATGAGGGGAATGCTGAGCACGCAACACCGATGCTTATGCATTGGGCGGCGCCGCAACTGGATGATAAAACTGCCAATGCCATAGGGCAGTTGTTCAGGAAGCGGCAGGAGGGGCGCCGGAACATGGTTGGCTCCAATGAGATCACCAAAAAAGCTACAGAGGCTGGCTATAAGCGGCTACTGGGTATTCTTGACGGGATTATTGCCAAGCAACCTTTCTTGTTCGGTACCAGAGCAAGCGCGGCGGATTTTGCCATCTATGGCCAACTCTCCCAACTTACGATTGTCGAGCCTTCCTCTGCCAAAATCTGTGATAAGATTTCGCCAAGAGTGCGCTGTTGGGTGGATCTTGCGGGCGATGCCTCAGGTGTTTCGGTTGATGAAAGCGGCTGGAAGAAAGAGAAAAGCCTGGAGCTTTTAAAGCCGTTATTCGATGAAATCGGCCGCACTTATGCCCCCCTTGCACTGGCAAATGAGCGGGCGGCACTGGCGGGTAACACCAAGCTTGAAGCAGAGATTGACGGCAGGCCCTGGGTGCAGGATGTGTTCGCCTACCAGTCCAAATGCCTCGCAGCCCTGCGCACCTCTTTCGCGGCCCTTTCGCCTGAGCACCAGAGCGAAGTACGTTTAGTGCTGGAAGGAACCGGCTGCGATGTGTTTCTGGATGGAAAGATTTAAGCATCTTGAGAGGGATGGGATGGAATGCAAGCCTCATCTCTTCGTACTGAAATTGGTATGGTGTTTATTGATATGAGGCATACTTTAGTAAATTCACTGCCCTGACCTAATCGATATAAAATTATAAAAATGTAGGAGATACTTCTTAGCGTGAAGTAAGAAGTAATATTCCTTCGTCTCCCGAACGAAACAACATGTAAAACTTCAATTTAGATAATTCTACTTAATATGTCATGGATTGATATACCCATGGAGCCCCACTAAGGTGATTAAATACTATTAAATTATTAGGTGTGGGTATGACAATCAGAGATATTTATGAGGCGGGCGAGGGGGGAAATGAATTTGAAACAAGTCTAGGCCTTCGCTTGGAGAGTGAGTGCAATAATCACTTCAGGGAATTTCTAGGACACCTTGGTATTGGGCTAGGATATGGTTCCTGTAGTGCAGTTGTAGCTCTGGCCCCAACAAGTGGTTACCCAACTATAAGTAATCTTGACTATCTAGCTGCTGGGGAGGGTGGAGCCTGTTCTTTGATATATGGGTGCTCAAGGCTGTATGTTGGCCTAGACCACTCTTATAATCAGACAAGGCATAATACATTACAGCTTGGCTGCATAAAAGCTCCATTTGCCTTTTCATCAAAAGAACAACATGCCGAACAAACTGCTATACTTATTGCAGAGAAACAAAAACGCCCTTTTTTTCAACATGAAGGTTGCAATTACCTTTATGTAGATATCCCGCCTTGTAAAGGTTGTGGTCCATGGCTGCAAAGAAGGTCTGAAACTTGGGTCGTTTTCTATGGTGACAGCAGCATTACAAAAGCGTCAACATCGAAAAAGCGTAAAAGAAAAGAGGAATTTGGAAGAATAAATGAGCCAAGGAGTAAGAGAAGAGTGACAGTTAAAAGGGGAAAGAGATAATTTTATCTTAAAAGATTATGATTGTGGGCAATTTGTAAAATTAGACGTCATAGGAGTGTTTGCTTTACGCTATAGGTAAATACACCTTACGTAATGAGTTAATGCAACTTACCTAATGAGTAAATCATACTTAATTTACTGAAATTTCGGCGGTTATTCAGTTCCTATGAAAATGAATAATTATTAACTTCTCTCAGTTGGTTGTGTTGATAGGTTCGCCCAGCAATGACGCGCCTAACGACTGGAAAAGTAAGCCGTTATCACGACGCGCCATTTATCTGTATCAACAGTTAACGGTGAAAGTCATGACAATTTACAAAACATTTTTTACCGGAGGTAATTACAATATCAAGGGTGGAGGCTGTTTTGACGACCACAAATATCACTATCAGTTCAAAGCTTGGACCGATGAAAATACTAATGTTAAATTTACTTTTTCAAAGTCATATTCTGGAGCCCATTTGAAAGGGCTTGATCTGACACTTAATGGTGGAAATGACACCTTTAAGTTCGATATGCGAAACCACCAATACTCCACCAATCTGGATTTAAACCTCGATATGGGTGGGGGAAATGATAAAATTGATATAACGGATATTCCCGCCCATGATGGGAACCATTTCACGCTGGCTGGTGGTTCTGGAAATGATACCATTATCATGCGCGCAGACAGTAAAGTGGGTGCGGTGATTTATGGGGATGAAGCTCACAGTGCCTATGATGCCAGCCTCAGCTATAATGACACAATCAATGCAGGTAATGGGAATAACACCATTTACGGTGGTTGGGGTAATGATACGATCACCACGGGTAACGGCGATAACCTGATTTACGGGGGGAACGGGACAGACGGAACCGAAGCTCATACCGGCAGCAATATCATCTCAACTGGATCAGGCAATGACACCGTTTACGGTGGCAGTGGCAACGATATTATTGATGTGGGTGAGGGCAGTGATACAGTTTATGCAGGTGCAGGGAACGATATCATCAATGTTGGCATGCGCACTGGGCAGGATATCGATAAGGTCTATACGGGGCCGGGTGCTGATCTGATTATCTGTGGTGGTGTCAAGTCCGACTACGTTTTTGAAGGGGCGAGTGACCAAGAGGCAAACCCATGGAGCGAGTGGGCCGTTGATGAAGGGTTCAAGACCGGCAAAGAAGTGGTCACAGCGAGTTTGGAAGCTGCAGGATTTGCATTTGCGGGTTCGACTTCGTTTGGAATTGTTTTTGGTCTCGGCGTCAGTGCTCTGAGTACTGGTGTGATGTCTTCCATTTTTGGAAGTGGTGGGGGAGATGAGACAACCAAGGTTTCTGCACACCAAGACTATGCGTATGTGGGGGATTTTGACCTGCGCAACGATGTATTTGTCTACACCGCAACACACACCGAACAAAGCGACCTGACTTACTTTAAAGAAGAAGCGACCAGCAACGGCGAATACGAAGTTGATACGGACGTGGATAATATGGGGAACGGCGGTGTTGTTGCACGTCTTGCCATCAATAATGACCTTGTCAGCTACATGCAGAAGACCTCCGGATCCGGGACATCTGCGGCGAATATCAAGCACCAGCTCTCTACGGAACTGATAAATACCTCGTTCTCCATCACCTATGATGACGGGCATTATGTTGATAAAACCGGAGCCGTAATCTCTGACAGCGACCTGTCGCAGCATGTGGGGGATGGAACCTCAACTCTACAAGACGAACTGGATGGTCTGGGGCTTTCAGATGGTCAAACGGTTTTGATCACCGGGGCTTATAGCGGGCAATATATCGCAGGTGAAGATATTAATAATGGTGGCAACCTGTTCATTGCGGGCACCGACTATGGTGATGCTATCTATGCCGAGAATATGGTCAAAACCAACCAGCATTCGGATACATATTTGTATGGCTTCGGCGGAGATGATGTGATTGTTGGTGGTGACAGTAATGATATGATCTTTGGTGGTACCGGCAATGATACTTTGACTGGAAACGGTGGCAGTGACACATTTGTTTTCGAGAAAAATGCTGGCAATGACACTATTACTGACTTTGATATAAACACAGACACGCTGCGCTTTATTGGCGATGGTGTTATCAAGGATGATCTGAATATTTCTCAGGTGTCCGACAGCAATTCCCCAACCGGAGAATCTGCTGTGATTAGCTACCATGATAACTCGATCACTTTGGAAGGTGTGACTGCGTCTGACTTGCAGCATCACGACCTCTTTACGTTTTCGTAAAGTGTGGTGAGTTAATCCCTTAATAAATTAGAGGAAAAATGGCTGGTGCTGTCTGCGCGGGTGGATGGCATTGGCTTTTGTGTGTTTGTGAGCGTAGTTTGTGTGGCAGCTTACTGGCACTCTCTTGAGCTAAAAAACTGTGCGGTGCTGGCATAAAGTACTTGGAAAAGTATGCTATGAAATCTTATATTCAAGTAGTGAAATAACCGCAGATAAGCTCATTAACTAGTGTAAATACTAAATAAAAGAGCTGGAAACTTCTATCTTAAAGCAATAATCATGAATATTCTCGCACTTTCAATTAATTTTAACGGGTGGGTTGCTGACACGATTTATTATGAGCAGGTTGCTCTTCAAGAGTACTTTGCAAAGCGCGGATCCAACTTCATTCTCTATGGCCCAGGCTTTCGTTACAATAACAACCATGTTCCTGATATTATTGATGAATATGAGCGCGAAGGAGTAAAGATTGATTGCATAATTTGTTATCGAGGGCCGCAAGAGTTACTGAGATCAAAACCCTTAGATACCGATAAGGCTAGTCGGTTTGGTATTTCAGCGGACAAACTTGTTTTTCCATTAGGGTTAGATAAAGTAGAACATATACCCAAAGTATTTTGGATGAATGACTTTTGGCAGTTGAATCCAAACGAGTGGGATCATGTTTTGTTAAAAAATGGTTTCCAATCGGTATTCTCCGTTTATGCGCCATTTCATATTGATCCAGAAGTCTTCATTGGTACCTTCTCCTCTGAAGTCCGAAAACGAGTTGAGTTTATTCTGTATCCGAGAGCTTTAGATCCAGAGCGTTTTTCTACTTATTCTTTGGAGGGCCGGGTTTGGGATGTAACTAGGCTGGGAGCAATTAGCCCAAAACTATATCCAGTCAGAGTTTATATGGATGAAACTTTAAAGTACCAGAGTCATTTGAAGATTTTGCAAAAAAATCATCCTGGCTACAAATATTGTGATAATTTTTCCAGAAGTCTGGTTGGATCTCAGTATCGTGAAGCCCTAGCAAAGTCTAAAATAATCGCATCTTGCTGTACACGTTACCAAGTTCCATTAATTAAGGTACATGAAGCTATCGCTTCAGGCGCGGTTTTTGTGACTGATCGCATTCGGAATGCAAAACTACTGGGTCTGGAAGAAGGTATCCATTATATAGAAACAAGCCCAAGTAAATTTATGGCTTGCTTGTATGATCTTCTTAGTGATGAAAGTAAGATGAGGCGTATATCAGAAGCTTCGAGAGATTTGTTTCTTGAAAAGCATACAACGGCTGTTCGCTCTTCTGAAGCCTATGAATATTTTAAGAAAATAGTTTCACAAGGCGTATCGGTTAACTCAGATATATGCTTGCCGAGTATCAAAAAGCAAAAAAAGACACTCAAGTTCAAATTAAAGAGAGAAGCAAATAGGCTACTGTCTAAAGTAAAACAGGAAGAGGAGCTGTACCTGCCTCATAGTGAACTTGATTGGTCTATTGTTTCTAACTATGTGGACCTAGATAACTCTTACCAAAACAGAATTAGTGGCGACTTTTCCGATAGCTCCTCAATAGATGACAATCTAACTGAATTCTTAGGAACTATTCAGTCAGCTTTAAAAGGTTATCAAGCAGTTTACCTCTCAGATAGGGATGATAATAAAGAAATATATATGGAGGCGTTAAGCGCGAATGGTCCTGCATCAGCGTACTTCGATTATAAAGATCACATTAAACGGCTTAAACAGACTGTAGATGGTTGGTTGCCTCTTAAGGGCAGTAAGGTGAAGTCTCTCGATAATATTCAAAATTCGTTAGTTTTGATTAATGTTTCATCCACCTATGATCTTTCGAATGTAATTGAACTTCTTTTCTGTAGTGATCCATCTAATGTACTGATTGTCATGAATGTAAATGACGAGAATAATTGTATTGAAAGAAGTGTAAGTGAGGCGTGTAAGCGCGTTGAAGCAAGATGTGATATTGCAATATCGTCAGCTAGATTTGGTAACCTAGCTATTATTTCAACTAGATTATTGAACTTCTCACCTTTTATCGAACATGTAGAGAGCTAGCCGTGGCAACAAAGACGAGTAACGGAGTTGCTAAGCTAGTGCATTTCACCTCCTCTGTCCGCGAGCTTTAACTGGAATGACTCTATTTTAAATTTGTATGCCGGTGTTTTCAACCTATGCAAGTTTGGAAAAGCTATCTCATGATTGGGAAGTTTATACTCAACTCTGAAAAATTTACAAAAAATTCAGAAAATGTAAAACATGAGTATTACTTTCATGTTATCCTGTTGATTTATGGAGCTTTTTCTTGGGCAATTTATAGCCTATAAGTCAAAGAAGATGAGAAAAAAGTAGACTTTGGCATATTTGATAGCAATTTTTGGCTGTAATTGCATTGGATGCTTTGACGCACCCGCGTGTTGCGGGTATTAGATCTTCACGCAATATCTCATCCTTGCTCACGCTTACGTAAACGTAAATGTAAACAAGGAGGGAACGGGAGAAAGTTTTATGGCAAACGCAGACTTGAAGGCCAATAGGCCGCTGTCGCCCCATCTGCAGGTTTACAAGCCAATCCTGACGATGGTGATGTCAATTTTGCACCGCATTACCGGTGCTGCACTTTATTTTGGCACGGTGTTCCTTGCCATCTGGCTTATTTCCGCCGCCGCTGGCCCTGAGTATTTCGACGCCGTGAATGCCGTTTACGGCTCGTGGTTTGGTCGTCTTGTGCTCTTTGGGTTCACCTGGGCGCTTGTGCACCACATGCTGGGCGGTCTTCGTCACTTTATCTGGGATATGGGCCATGGTTTTGACTTGCCTTTTGCCAACTGGATGGCAAAAGCAACAATCATCGGTTCTGTCAGCATCACCGTGATCTTATGGATCATCGGGCTTCTAGTGCACTGAGGTACCCAATGTCAGACTTGCGCACCCCCCTTAAAAAAGTTCGCGGCCTTGGATCGGCGAAAGATGGAACAATGCATTTCTGGCGTCAGCGCGTTACCGCTGTTGCCAATGTTTTCCTGATTTCCTTCTTCGTGGTTCTGGTGATCTGCCTGCAGGGCGGAGATTACAACTCCACCGTTGAGGCCCTTCAAAATCCGATTGTCTCTACCTTGATGCTTCTGGTCATCCTTGTGGGCTGCTTCCACATGAAGCTCGGCATGCAGGTGATCATTGAAGATTACATCACCAGTGAAGGCACCAAGTTTCTTGCCCTCATGGGCAACACCTTCTTTTCTTCTTTCATTGCACTGGCCTCAGTTGTTGCCGTGCTCAAAATCACCTTCGGAGGCTGATATAGATGGCTGGATCAACCAATCAGGCATCAGCTGCACAGGGCGGCAAAGCCTACGAATTTGTAGACCATAAATTTGATGTTGTTGTTGTAGGTGCTGGCGGCGCTGGTTTGCGTGCAACCCTTGGAATGGCAGAGCAGGGCCTGAAGACCGCCTGTATTTCCAAAGTGTTCCCGACCCGCTCGCACACAGTAGCTGCACAGGGTGGTATTGCTGCATCGCTTAAAAACATGACGCCGGACAGCTGGCAGTGGCATATGTATGACACTGTGAAGGGTTCTGACTGGCTCGGTGATACCGATGCCATGGAATACCTGACCCGCGAAGCTCCTGCTGCTGTTTATGAGCTGGAGCACTACGGTGTGCCGTTCTCGCGCAATGAAGAAGGCAAGATTTATCAGCGCCCATTCGGCGGGCACATGCAGAACTTTGGTGAAGGCCCCCCCGTACAGCGCACCTGTGCAGCGGCGGACCGCACCGGCCACGCCATTTTGCACACGCTCTATGGTCAGTCTTTGAAGCATAATGCCGAATTCTACATCGAGTACTTCGCGCTTGATCTGATCATGTCTGAGGATGGCGTGTGTCAGGGTGTGATCGCGTGGAACCTTGATGACGGTAAGATCCACCGTTTCTCCGCCAAGATGGTGGTTCTGGCAACTGGTGGATATGGCCGCGCATTCTTCTCTGCCACCTCTGCCCACACCTGTACAGGTGACGGCGGCGGCATGATTGCCCGCGCTGGTCTGCCATTGCAGGATATGGAATTCGTTCAGTTCCACCCGACCGGTATTTACGGCTCCGGCTGTTTGATCACCGAGGGTGCTCGCGGTGAAGGTGGTTACCTTGTGAACTCCGAGGGCGAGCGCTTCATGGAGCGGTATGCCCCATCAGCCAAAGACCTTGCATCGCGCGATGTGGTGTCCCGCTGCATGACTATGGAAATTCGCGAAGGCCGCGGTGTTGGTAAGAACAAGGATCACATCTTCCTGCATCTTGACCACCTTGACCCTGACCTTTTGGCAGAGCGTCTGCCGGGTATTTCCGAGAGCGCGCGCATCTTTGCCGGTGTGGACCTGACGAAAGCACCTATCCCTGTGTTGCCGACTGTTCACTACAACATGGGCGGCATTCCAACCAACTATTGGGGCGAAGTGCTGAACCCGACTGAAAGCGACCCGAACGCTATTGCGCCGGGATTGATGGCTGTGGGTGAAGCGGGTTGTGCCTCTGTTCACGGTGCCAACCGTCTGGGCTCCAACTCCTTGATCGATTTGGTGGTGTTTGGCAGAGCAGCTGCTATCCGCGCTGGTGAAGTGATTGACCGCGAAGCGGAAATCCCGACACCGAATGAAGCCAGCTGTGAGAAAATCATGTCTCGCTTCGATCGTATTCGCCATGCAAACGGCTCGACCCCGACGGCAAAGCTGCGTGAGAAAATGCAGCGCACCATGCAAGAAGATGCTGCTGTATTCCGTACGCAGGAAAGCCTTGAACAGGGCTGTGAGCGCATCTCCGCGATCTGGGGCGAAATGCAGGACATTAAAGTGTCCGATCGTTCAATGGTTTGGAACTCTGATCTGGTGGAAACACTGGAACTTGAAAACCTCATGGCAAACGCCATCACGACCGTTTATGGCGCTGAAGCGCGTAAAGAAAGTCGCGGTGCGCATGCACGTGAAGATTTCAAGGACGGTCCATTTGATGGCCGTGATGATGAAAACTGGCGCAAGCACACCATTTCCCACCTCACTGAGGATGGAAAGGTGACCTTGAGCTATCGTCCGGTTGTTCTTGAGCCGCTTACCACTGTTGAACAAGGTGGTATTGATCCTAAGAAGATCGCACCGAAAGCCCGCGTCTACTAAGGCGCCAAACGTGGAGTAGTTACTATGGTTCAGCTCACGCTGCCGAAAAACTCCCGCATGGGAGAGGGCAAAGTTTGGCCCAAGCCGGAAGGTGCGACCAACCTTCGCGAATACCGTGTTTACCGCTGGACGCCCGATGACGGGCGCAATCCGCGGATCGACACTTACCAAGTGGATGCGGATGAATGCGGCCCGATGGTTCTGGATGCCCTTATCTACATCAAGGATAAGATAGATCCGACGCTGACGTTCCGCCGGTCTTGCCGTGAAGGTATTTGTGGCTCTTGTGCCATGAATATCGACGGCACCAATACTCTGGCCTGTACTAAAGGTCAGGACGAGGTGTCCGGTGAGATCGTGAAGATCTATCCGCTGCCGCACATGCCTGTGGTGAAGGATCTGGTGCCGGACCTGACGCGTTTTTACGCTCAGCACCGCTCCATCGAGCCTTGGTTGCAGACAACATCTCCAGCCCCTGAAAAGGAATGGCTGCAGTCCCATGAGGACCGCCAGAAGCTGGACGGCCTTTACGAGTGTATCTTGTGTGCGTGTTGTTCCACGTCCTGCCCGAGCTACTGGTGGAATGGCGATCGTTACCTCGGCCCTGCTATCTTGTTGCAGGCTTACCGCTGGCTTATCGACAGCCGCGACGAGGCAACTGGCGAGCGTCTGGACAATCTGGAAGACCCGTTCCGCCTGTACCGCTGCCACACAATCATGAACTGCTCGCAGGCCTGCCCAAAGGGTCTCAACCCTGCAAAGGCTATTGCCGAGATCAAAAAGATGATGGTCGAACGCCGCCTGTGATTGCTCTAGCAGTTGAAATTAAGAAAGCCGCCTCAGACTGGGGCGGCTTTTTTGTTGGGGGGCTTACCTTTGAATAAAGCCACTCATTTCCAGAAGTAGATGTCTCCTTAAACTCTGTCTAATCTCAATGGACAGGCATTAAGGTTCATTCCATTCATGTTTATATTTAAATCTCGACTTTTCTATATTTTTTGCGTGTTTCTCGTTGCTCTTCCGGCCCGATCTGATGAGCCTGCACGTGTTTCAGTTCCAGTCCAAGATGAACAATTTTCATCTCGAACACTCGATTTGCGCACCGCCGAAATTTTTGGGCTGGGTGCCTCTCCAAAAGGTGACAAACTTGCTCTGGCTCTGGATGGGCTGAACGAATATCGCTTTCACGGGCGTCTGGTGGTTGCCAAAGGCAATCAATATGACCGGTTTGAAAATAAAGACCTGCCTAAGGGCTACCGTTGGTATGATCCAACGTTTTATCCCGATGGTGAGCGTCTGGTGGTGGCGTCCCGGTGCATTTCTGCACATATGTGCGGGGAGGAAAATGTCGGCTGGAACCTGTGGCGCGTGAACCTGAACGGGCTTGAACCGCCTCAGAAACTGACTGAGCCCCAAAAGGGTATGATCCGCTGGAAGCCCTATATCTCGCAGGACAACACCGTTTATTACGTTGTGGTTGAAGAGGGGGGCTATATCATTAACAATGCAAGCGCCATTGCCAAACTGGATCCTAATGGAAACGAGGTCGCAGTTTTTCCAAGTGATGCTTTTGAATTTGAAACCGGTTTTTCTTATAGGAAAACGGTGTTTTTACGTGGGGTGTTCCTCCAACAACTTTCTATAATTTATGTGTCCAAAGACGAACTATTATTTAAAGGTCGGGCTATGAATCGTCTGAGCTTAGAAACGCTTGAAAGGTACAAGAAATATAAACGGGGACCAGATCAAATAGCTTGGAACTATAAACCCAAAGACCCACGAGTTCTAAAGCTGTCGGCATGGATGCGCGGTCAGGAGCAAACAATCGCGCAATCGGATGCCATTATGTCGGTAAATGAAACCAAGATGACCCTGTTTGAGGTGACAGCCGATACCGCCAAGCGGTCTGATCTTATCAGTCCCACGCTACAAAATCGCCTTGGGCAGCGTGATTTATTTAGCTTTAGACTTGGAGACGTTGCAGGAAGCCATTTTGGAAAATCAGGTTTTGTTCAGCGACCCCGGGATTGGTGAAACTATGCATACCCTTTGGGGCGTTGAAAATGGTGAGATTGAAGCAATTACCAAAATCCCAGATACATATTTTATTGAAGCCTCACAAAATGATCGATTGATCGCGGTCAGCAGGATCCCCACCTGCAGAAAAGAGGGAAGTTATTACGGCTATGGGTATGCCCCACTGGTTATCCTTCAGGATCGAGAGCATTTAAGCGATAAATTCCTTATCACCATTTTGGAGAAACTCGAATGACTGCCAAGCGTTGCTGATATAAATCTGGATAAAAAGACCAATGGGCTGGATACCGGATCAAGCTTACGTTTGAGTTTAGTTTGGCCTGTAAGCAAACACCAGCGTCACTCCGCACTTGATGCGGAGCCCAGTTTCATCCGAGTTAGAAAGTGATTTCCTATAGGTTCCAGATAATGCGGCTTGGTTATTAGAATTACATGGAGTTGTTATGCTGCGAGTAGTCGAGCTTTTTGGGGACGTCTTTTTTTGCGAACAGGACCATTTCGCGGGGGAGGCGGTAGCCGTCGGGGTAGTCTTTGACTTCATCCAAAGCGGTGCTTGGGTCGAAGTTCAAGGGCCAGTCGAAGACGTTTACTTTCCTGAAAGCCCCGCTCACAATGTTCTTGTTGGCCACATTGTTGTGCTCGGTATAGGTGTTGATCGCTAGGTATTTGTAGTTGGCGCTGGATAAGTTGGTGAGGAACTTGCCAATATCTTTGAATGAAAGATGAATGAGCAGATCTCTAACAATTAGAAGGTCACAGTCCGGCAGAGGGTCTTCGCAAATATCGTTGCATTGAAAGCTGATGTTTTTGCTTGGGAACTTCTCTTTATTTCGTTCAATCAGGGCTTCCACGATATCAACGCCGTAATAGTGTATGTCCTTGTGTTCAGTGAAATGCTGCATCCAGTTAAAGTCACCGCACGGCGCGTCCACAATACTGTGAATGTTGTGGGCCTCGATGACGTGATCAAGCCATTTTCGCAGCCGCTCTGTAAACTCTTTTTCAGAACCTATTCCGCTGGTTGATTGCTTATTTTCCCCCGCATTTTCCTCGTATTTTTTTGTAAAAACGCCTTTGAGAGTGAAACTGCTACTCATTCCTTCCCTCCAATTATATTTGGGAGTTATTCAGCCAACGGGTAAAGAGTTCCTTAGGGGCCGATTGATTGTTCTGGACGTATTTGAGTTGGTTTTCATCCGGCCCGTTCCAAAAGTCTGGGATCGGTGAACGGATTATCAGCCAATTCGCAAACTGTATCGCCAAATTCCTAATGACGAGCGAAGGACCTTTAAAGGGGATGCGCCGCGTTTGGGGAATCCGGGCTGGGAGGCTGAGCGAATGTTATTCGCGGCCGCTCCGGTTTTGAGGTGGCTATAAGTATTTGTGTATATAGTACATATAGTTAACCAAAATCAAGTTGCTCTGATCACCTCATGCCTACTTTCATTTTCTAGAGTTAATTGCGCGGCTTTGGTGCTGCGGATGACTCTGGCAATGTTTGTTTATGCGTGCTTTCGAAAAACTACTCCCATTTTCAATAGGGTACGCTCGCTTTCTTGAGGAAAGGCATAAATGATGAGCGACAAGACATTATACGAGCGGCTGGGTGGCTATGATGCGGTTACAGCTGTGGTCAATAACCTGCTGCCGCGCTTGCAAAATGACGAACTCCTTGGCCGTTTCTGGCAAAACCGCGGTGATGACGGGATAGCGCGGGAAAAACAATTGCTGATTGACTACCTTGCCAATGCAGCCGGTGGGCCAATGTATTACACGGGCCGTGATATGGTGGCGACGCACAAGGGAATGGGGATTACTGACTCTGACTGGAGCGCATTCCTTGGCCATCTGAAAGCAACCCTGTCGTCCTTTGATGTCCCGCAAGTGGAGTTTCATGATGTGGTTGCATTCATCACAAGCTTGAAAGATGAAGTGCTGGTATAGCTTGAACCTTCCTCAAAGGCCTTCAATCTTGAATGTGAGACCAAAGGGGGGCGATGCTACGCCATTGTCTCCCAAAATAGGCAGGTCCACTGACAACCCTGCGGTGGCTGCGATGAGGTTCTGGGCGATCTGTATAAAGGCTTGCCCTGTGGGGGCAAAGTCATACTCCAGCTCGTAGTGGGAGCCAAATTCGAAAGTAGCCCCTGCCACCGCATCCAGATCCTGAGCAATAGATAAGAAGTCTTGCGCAGTAACAGCTTGCGGCTCGTTGGCCATGACCTTTGCAATGGATGCCAGATCGTCAACGACAGTGGGGATATTTTCGCCAGAAGTACTTTCCATGGTAAAGGGCATGTGCGCTTTTGCTATGGCCTCGGAAATAGTGTTGATATCGCTGGCGATGGAGGAGAGCATGTCGGGGGTTACAGTTGCCTCTATGCCGTTTGTCATTGTTTGCGAAATAGAGAAAAGATCCTGAACTGCAGATGAGAAACCGGCATGAGCGGGCATAATGTAGCTCCTCTATTAACTCTTTGGTTACCTAGAGCAGAGCCTTTATTGTGGGCATTAGTTTGTCGTGCCGATTACATCTTGGTAATTATTGTCCAGAAGAGGTGCCGGAAAAGGCCTTTAAGATACGGCCTGCTATGTCAATAAACCGGCTAAACGTGGCCTTTTCGGCCCTTTACCCATTTGCGAGCATGTCTTGCTCTTAGGGTGCCGCGGGGCATTCACAACGCGTAGTCTCTAGAAAAAGGGGCGGGGAGGGCGTAAACAAAAGTAAACTAGTTTCTTCATTAAATGAAGTCTAACCTTTCTGTTTGGAAAGACTATGGACTACCGCCGAAACATTCCATTTTCGCGCTCTGTTCTGGCTGCGATCAGCGGTGATATGCTTGAGTGGTTCGATTTCACTGTCTATGGATTTCTTGCCCCAATTTTCGCCAGCCAGTTTTTTCCCGGTGATAACCGGAGTGTTGCGCTTATCTCGGCCTTTGCCGTTATGGCAGTGGGCTATGCGGCCCGTCCTGTGGGCAGTTTGATTTGTGGTCATCTGGGCGATAAGTGGGGTCGGAAGCCGGTCTTGATCCTCTCTGTTATTGTTATGGGGGCTGGCTCGGTCAGCATCGCTTTGCTTCCCACGTTTGGACAGATTGGGCTGACAGCTGTTGTTCTTCTGGTGGCTATTCGCATTATTCAAGGAATTGCGGTTGCTGGAGAATACACAACATCAGGCGTTCTTCTTGTGGAGCAGGCCCCGCAGGGGCGACAGGTTCTGACGGGTTCCTGGGTTGCCTTTGCCATGATTACGGGATGCGCTTTGGGGGCTGGGGTGCCAATGGTTGTGAGCTGGTTTTTAACCCAAAGCCAGATGGAAATCTGGGGTTGGCGTATTCCGTTCCTGCTTGGCGGGGTTGTTGCGCTTATAAGTGTACTTATGCGCCGCTCGCTTATGGAAAGTCTGCCATCAGAAGGTGAGGAAGTGCGCAATCCGGTCCTCCAGACATTTGTTCAACACCCCTTACTCGCCCTTGAGATGGTTGGGCTTATGCTGCCGGTTGCTGTGATCTATTTTGCGGTATTCGTGTATGCCGCTTCCTTTATTGGCAGTGAACCACTCTTTTCTGAGGCTCAGGCTTTAAACATCACCACCTTGAATCTGGTGGTGTTGGCCGTGCTTATTCCGGTGAATGGCCATATAGCGGACAGGATTGGAATTCGCCCTTTCCTTATTGGCGCATCCGTTTTGCTGTTTCTTCTTGTGGGGCCGCTGTGGTGGCTTATGTTACAGTCTCATTTGATTGATGTTTATCTGGGCCAACTCGGCTTTGTCTTGATTTATTCGCCCTTTATTGCTGTTTCCGTGACCCTTTTGACCCAAATGTCTCCGGTCCATCTTCGCTGTAGTACCGTGGCGATTGCCTATAATTTTTGTATGGCAGCCTTCGGGGGAACAGCCCCCATGGTCATAACGTACCTGATCGATAAAACCGGAAATTTCTATATTCCCGCCTATTACGTACTTGCGGCGTCCTTAATTGCGTTTCTGATTGTATGGCGTATTCCAGTGCACATAAAGCGCTCTGTTGAGGCGGAAAAACTCCGCCTTGGGGAAACTTGAACGCCAGTTCTTCTCCGTGAGGCTATAGTTGCGAAAAAGAGGATTTCGTGGAGACTTTTTAGTTAATTCCGTTGGCCTGCTGCACTTCGCGAATATAGGCGATGATGTTGGCGACCTCTTTGCGGCTCACCCCTTCAATGGGAGGCATGTTGCCAAAGCGCCAGTGGTGAGCTCTGACACCTTGCGCCACGGCCCGCTGAAAACTTTCGTCTCCGTGGTGTCCGGGCTCATAGATTTTATGAATAAGGGGTGGGGCTACCCCGTTTTGTCCTGCGGCGTTGGCACCGTGGCAGGCAGCGCAGTTTTCTTCAAACCCTTGCACGCCCCGTTTGGCTTTGCCGGAAAAACTGGCGGGCAGTGTAACTGCAACGAGGGGAACGGCCTTGGTGGAAGATTGGAGGGGGCTGGAGGGTGTGTGCCAGTAGTAAGCTCCAGCGAAGACAAATGCAGCGCAGGTTGCGCCAATTCCAAGTTTACGCATGAGTAGCAGGCCTTTCAGGGCGCTTTTGCACGCCGATAATTGAGGAAAACGGGAGAGAAAAAAACAGCACCGGCTTAAACGGCAACACGAACACCGCAGAGTGTGGGCTGTGCGCTGCGGGGTAAGTATGTGATGGTCTTCATGGAACTCTCCTTTACAAAAAGTGGGGGCCAAACTAGGCTTTCCAGTAGGTGGAAGGTCAAGAGGTTTTAATATGAATATATCGCAAGCAGCAAAAGCGGCGGTGCTTCCCACAAAAACGGTACGATACTACGCAGATATTGGTTTGGTGGAGCCGGAAGGGCGCTCATTGGCGGGCTACCGAACCTATAGCGACAGGCAGGTACGCAAGCTTGTTTTTATTCGTCGGGCGCGGGAATTCGGCTTTTCTATTGATGAATGTCGGGAGTTGCTGGGGCTTTATCAGGATAAGGAGCGCACGAGCGCCGATGTGAAGCGCATTGCATCCAAAAAGCTTGCGGAAATTGAGGCCAAGCAGCGGGAGCTCCAACTGCTGCGCGAGGAACTGGCGTTTGTGGTGAGCTCGTGTAAAGGCGATGACAGGCCGGATTGCCCCATTATTGACCGGTTAAGTCTGGCGGGGGAAAACACTGCGCACCCAAAGTAGAAACCTGTATTATTATGCTGGTAGGGCATAGGGAGAGGGCGCGACCCTTTATCTTTATGCTCCCTGCTTGGTGTTCCTCTTAGCTTTCATTAGAGAGAAAAGGCTCGCTATGAAGATTGAGTTTAGGCAGGCTGAACTTTCTGACCTTGACGTGGTTCATGCCATCACCAAGGGAGCGTATGCAAAATGGCTTCCTGCGCTTGGGTATGCGCCATATCCTACCGAAGAAGATCACAGTCTGTGGATCAAGAAGGGTCAAATTACGCTTGCCTGTGAGGCCGGGCGTACCCTTGGACTGATTATTCTGGAACTGGACAAGAACCCCGCTTACATCGTCAGTATCGCTGTTGACCCTGAAAACATACGCAAGGGAGTGGGGCGTAGTTTGATGGCACAAGCGGAGCTGAGTGCCCGGCTGGAAGGAAAAGTAGCCATCAAATTATATACCAATTTGCTGATGGAAAGTAACATTCACCTCTATGAGAGCTTGGGCTATCACGAGTGTGGCCGGGGGGAACATCCCATGAGGCCCGGTTTCACTATCGTTGCCATGCAAAAGGAACTCACCTAGGGGCTTTGCGTGTGTGGCTGAAACTGGCGGCAGTCCAACAGTAAGGGCAGGGGTGGTTTGAATGTTGGCCAAGCGGTCAAAAAATATCTTGACCCTCCAGTTACTGGAAGCTGTAGGGTGAGGCAAAAGAGTGAATGAGTGGTGATCGCTATGAATAAAATGGCTTCCCTTAGTTTCCAGGTTGAAGGAATGAACTGCGCCTCTTGTGTCGGGCGTGTCGAGAAGGCTTTGGACACCATTCCCGGCGTGGCTGACAGCGCTGTGAATCTGGCAAATGCCAGTGTCCGGCTCAGGCATGATGGAACTGTGAAGACAGATAATGTTTTCAAGGTTCTGGAGCAGGCGGGGTATCCAGCTGCCGCCAGTGAGGTAACCTTGCAGGTGGACAATATGTCCTGTGCCTCTTGCGTGGGGCACATTGAAAAGGCCTTGAAAGGAAACGAGGCGGTTGTGGAGGCTTCGGTAAATCTGGCAGCCAGCACAGCAAGTGTCAGGTACCTTGACGGCATAACCACGCCGGAGGCCGTTGCCAAGCTCATTAGTGATGCGGGGTATCCGGCATCTGTCAGCATTGCGAGCCAGAAAACTGCGGATGAGCGGAAAAATCAGGAAATTGTTGATCTTGCCCGCCGCACTGCCCTTGCCGCTGCGCTGGCTCTTCCTGTGTTTTTGATCGAGATGGGCAGCCACATGTTTTCTGGTGTGCACACGCTTGTCTCTCAAACCATTGGAATGCAGAACAGCTATTATCTCCAGTTTGTTTTGACGAGCCTTGTTCTGATCGGACCGGGGCGCTCGTTTTACACCATGGGGTTTCCCGCCCTGTTTAAAGGGACCCCGAATATGAACTCGCTCGTGGCTCTTGGCACCAGCGCTGCCTATGGCTTTTCTCTCGTTGCAACCTTTGCTGCATACATGTTGCCGCAAGGAACAGCCAACGTGTACTACGAGGCTGCCGCAGTTATTGTGGTTCTGGTGTTGCTTGGCCGCCTTTTGGAAGCGCGGGCAAAGGGAAGCACTGGCGAAGCTATTCGCAAACTCGTTGGGTTGCGGGCAAAAACGGCCAGAGTTGAAGTGAACGGGGACGTGATTGAACGGCCCATTGAGCAAATCATAGTGGGAGATATTGTTCATGTGCGGCCCGGTGAGAAAATCGCCGTTGATGGCAGGGTTCTGTCGGGCTCCTCTTATGTCGACGAGAGCATGGTGACCGGTGAACCTGTTCCGGTTGAAAAGAAGCTGGGCAGTGAAATTGTGGGGGCCACGGTCAATGGTACAGGCGCACTGACATTCCGCGCAGAAAAAGTGGGCAGTGATACCATGCTGGCCCAGATCATCCAGATGGTTGAACAGGCGCAAGGTGCAAAGTTGCCGATACAAGGGCTTGTTGACAAAATCACCGCGTGGTTCGTGCCAGCTGTCATTACTGTTGCATTGATCACAGTTGCCCTGTGGCTTGTGTTTGGACCAGAACCTGCCTTGAGCCTTGCCTTAGTGGCGGGTGTTGCTGTTTTGATTATCGCGTGTCCCTGCGCAATGGGGCTGGCGACCCCGACCTCTATCATGGTGGGAACGGGGCGGGCTGCCGAAATGGGTGTTTTGTTCCGCAAGGGAGACGCCCTTCAAGCCCTGCAAAACAGCAGTGTGGTAGCTTTGGACAAAACCGGCACAATAACCGTTGGCAGGCCCGAGCTGACTGATATGGAACTTGCTGGCGGGATGGACGAGGCGATGGTCTTGCGCTTGGTTGCTTCAGTGGAAGAGCGCTCTGAGCACCCTATTGCAAGGGCAATTGTTAAGGCCGCCAAAGACAAGGGGCTTACGCTGGCAGAGGTGGAGAATTTCACTTCCCTAACAGGCTATGGAGTGCGGGCCGATGTTGAAGGGCGAAGCGTTCTGCTTGGCTCTGACCACTTGATGGACCGTGAAGGAATTGACCTAGAGCACTTGGCACAACCGGCGAGAGCCTTGGCCGAGCAAGGCAAAACCCCTTTGTTTGGCGCGATTGATGGCCAGATTGCAGCAGTTATGGCTGTGGCTGACCCCATAAAACCCACCACTCCTGCAGCGATCAACGCCCTTCACAAGCTAGGCGTGAAGGTGGTGATGATTACCGGAGACAACAAACAAACAGCCCAAGCAATTGCGAAGAGTGTAAACATTGATCACGTGGTTGCTGAAGTTTTGCCCGACGGTAAAGTGAATGAAGTTGAAAGGCTGAAGACGCTGGGCTCGGGTGTTGCGTTTGTCGGTGACGGGATTAACGATGCTCCGGCGCTGGCGGCGGCGGATGTGGGCCTTGCGATTGGCGGCGGCACGGATGTTGCCATTGAGGCGGCAGATGTGGTGTTGATGTCCGGTGATCTGAACGGTGTCGTCAATGCGCTTGATCTCAGTCAGCGCACAATGCGAAATATCAAGGAAAACCTGTTCTGGGCTTTTGCTTATAACCTTGTGTTGATTCCGGTTGCCGCCGGTATTTTGTATCCCTTTGGCGGTCCGCTTTTGTCTCCGGTTCTGGCGGCGGGTGCTATGGCGCTGTCCAGCGTGTTTGTGGTTACCAATGCCTTGCGCCTGCGCTGGATTAAGCCTGTCGTGAAACCTTGAGGTCATTGAGGTCTTGTGCCGCGCAATGAGACAGGAGCGCCGCTCCGGTCTCATTGCTACCAAGCCTTCCAGACATTTCACAGTTGGAGCCTTCGACTGGTTCGGTAAACTGGGCGGGGCTGTGGCACGAATGCCAAGCTGTAGTATTTGGAAACTATAGGAAGCCGCTTTCGAAGCCGGAAGGCACTGGACCCCTGATCAAGTTCGGGGTGACATTCTTGTCTCTTTACGAGGCCATCCCGTCCACCAAGACGGAATCCAGAAGTAATCCTATAGGCTCCCTTAATTGCTGATTGGTCGAAACTGGCAGATTGGAGAAAGCAGCGTGGATGAATTTGGAAACTGGAAGCTGGACCACATTGTTGTGACCGCCAGAACTTTAGAAGAAGGCGCGGCGCATGTTAAAGAGCAACTGGGTGTGGATGTGCCCGCTGGCGGCGAGCATCCACAAATGGGAACCCATAACCGGGTGCTTACTTTGGGGTATCGGCAGTATCTGGAAATTATCGCAATTGATCCCCAAGCGCCTGCACCGGAAGGGGCAAGATGGTTTAATCTGGACCAGTTTGATGGCGAGCCCACATTGAGTACGTGGGTGATCAGGTCCAAGGACGTGAAAAGTGATAGTGACCATGCCCACCCGCACAGTGGGGAGGTGCACCGGATGTCTCGCGGGAGAATGGAGTGGCTGATTACGATTACTCCCGATGGCCTGATGCCTATGGAAGGGGCTTTTCCAACTTTGATTGAATGGCCTAGAGGGGTACACCCAACTGCAAGCATGCCTGATTTGGGGTTTCGCCTGCTCTCTCTCACGATTGAGCATCCACAAGCTCAGGACTTGCGAGAGCTTATCGGCAGGCGGCTGAACATGTCAAAGATTGATATTCGCGAGGGTAATGAGAAAAAGATACGAGCGGAAATCGTGACGCCGGGAGGACTGCGGGTTCTGACTTAAAGCTGTTTGCGGCTCAATGGAGACACTTCACAGCTTTAACCTAGTGTTTGCGTGTTTCTTTATCCAGTTAAATGATAAGTCTTTCAAAAATGATAGGAGATCCCGATACGCACGATGTCGGCGTCCAGATCTTGTTTGAAGCGTTCGCCATCCAGTGTGAAGTGCCGACTACCATATTCAATGTGCTTGTAATCTGCGCGCAGGGAAATGTTTTCGGCGACCATGACTTCCACACCGCCACCTGCGGCCCAACCTGTCATCTGGCCTTTGTCTGAGCTGTCCTCCCACAGTTTGTTCCGGACTTTCATACGGGAGGTGGCCACACCGATGTCCACGTAGCCCAGAATGTACTCCCAGATAAGACCGGCACGAAATGTTGCAGCCAGCATATAATCGCTGTCAAGCTCGATACCCGCCCCATCGGCACCGCTGAAACCCCAAATGTTTCCCTCGACCTCTGCGCCGATGAAAATGTTTTGAATTACATAGTTGTAGCCACCAAAGAGGCCGCCAATGCCACCATTGTAACCGTGAGTTTCGTCAAAACGGTTTCTGCCATCCAGATGGGCATAGGCACCTTGAATACCGGCGTAAAATCCGCTCCAGTCATTCAAGGGTTTGATGGTGATGTCCACGTCCTCATCGTAGTAGATATCTCCATCTGGGTAGATGACTTCCTCGGTTTCCTCGTCAATGGTAATATCGACGCCTTCAATTTCCTGCGCCAGACTTTGATGATTAAAGGTCAGGCTGCTCAAAGTTGCAAAAGCAAACCAGTACGCGCACTTCATCATTACTCCTGCCTTCCCTGATCCAGCAAGCTGGTACTCCCCCGGTTGAGACCGGTTTCATGCAGGAAAGGATAGGCCTTGATGATTGATAAACCCTTGAAGGTGCAGTTGAAATTAATAGTGAGTATTTTTGCGGAAATATAAATCTAAATATAGCTAAATTGAGATGTAATTCTTACAGGCGCTTTTCTAACCCCTTTAATATGAGCATTACCACACCCGTGCATTCTTCCCGCAAAACTGCAGGGTCTTCCTCGCCAAACAGCTGCGCATAGCGGAACTTGGTGGTGGCAAAGTGGATGAGTTTTGACGTGCGCCGGACATCTTGCACATCAAATTCCTCGGAAAAATTTCCCGATCTCAAAACAGTCTCTATGATGGGGCGCGACTGGTATCTCAATTTATCGAAATAGCTGCGGCGTTTGCTGGCAATGGCCTGCATGCAGCTTGCAAGACCGGGGTTTTGCTCAAGCAGGCGGAAGGTCTCTTGAAACTCAAAGAGCAGAACCTGTTTGAGGCGATCTGTGGCACTGGCGTTATGGTCTGCCGCGTTTTCCAGCCGGGCGATCATCTTCATCACCTCGTTGCCAACAACAGCGCACGCCAGATCCATCTTGCTTGGGTAGAAATTGTAGATATGGGCCATGGATATATCGGAGGTCTCCGCAATTTTGGCAATTGCAGAGCCCTTGTATCCCTTCGTGAGAAAGGATTTGCGTGCAGCTTCCAATACATCAGCTGCCCGCCCTTGTACGGTTAAGTACTCCATTGCGGCCATATAAACGGTTTCCTGAAAAAAACGAGATAAAATCAGAAACCACACTTAGCGCCCTATTGCAACGCATATATGACTATTAGTCCCTATGAATGTACTGCCCAGTGCGAGGTGGGGGAGGGGGGCAAATTGTGTATGATGGCATCCCCGCTACGTGGAGAGTATGTGGTATTGGCCGCATTTGCTTTGTTCATGTGAGGGATCAGCAAAATCTCACCTCCATAAATTTGCTGTTTTGGGCCACTGGGGAATTGACCTCTCTTCATTTCTCTTTAATATAAGAAAAATCTAATGTAGAAATAACTAATGGAATGGGTATGACCGTAGAAAACTGGCCGGATTATCTAAAGGGCATGGATGGAAAGCTGGGCAAGCTGAGGCCAGAAGTGCCGGAGATCATGAAGGGCTTTGGGGCTATTGCAAAAAGCGCAATTTCTGAAGGGGCGCTGGACAGCAAAACCAAGGAACTTATGGCTCTGGCCGTGGGGATTGCCGCAAGATGTGACGGATGTTTGGGATACCACACAAAAGCCGCCATCAAATACGGCGCAACCCGTGAGGAAATCACCGAGACAATTGGTGTTGCTATTTACATGGGCGGTGGTCCATCGCTCATGTACGGCGCAGAAGCTCTTGCGGCCTTTGATGCATTTTCCAAACAGCAGGCAAACGAAACGCTGTAGTTTGCTGAAGAAATAGTGAACCGGAAATAACAGACTTCGCGCGGGTGTTAAGGTTGTCCGCAGCCTTGCGTTCCCCAAGTTTTCCGCGTCAGGTTTCCCATCTACAAGGTTCACTGTTGTGCTGGGGCATGCCTTTGAGTTTTATGAGGTATGCCCCACGCTCAGTGTTTTCCCGAGAAACTGGCGGACGTTGAAAAAGTCTTTGCTAGATCAGCCGGACTGAAACGCCTCCGTCTGCGGCCATAGCGCCTCCTGTCACAAAGCTGGAACGTTTTGACAATAAAAACAGGGCGGCTTCTGCGATCTCTAAGGGTTCTGCCATACGCTTCAGAGGATGAAGGTTGGAAATGAAGGTGTGCCCTTCGGGATCATCTCCGGCCATTGCGGTTCTGGTTCCCCCTGGAAGCAGGGCGTTGATACGAATGCTATCCGGCCCATGCTCTGCCGCGAGCGATTTTACAAGACCAACCAGCCCAGCCTTGCTTGCCGCATATGCGCCCATCCCCGGCATGCCGCTGTTGAGCGCACCAACAAAAGAGGATGTGAAAACGATTGATCCACTGCCGTTGCTTTTGAGGGCCGGAATTTGCGCTTTGGCCGCATAAAACGCACTGGTGAGATTGGTAGTCAGCACATCATTCCAGTTGGCGCTGTCCATTTGGGGGAGTGGAACCATCTCGCCCATCATGCCCGCATTATTGAAGGCACCATGAAATGATCCGAAAGTGTTCAGCGCATGCTCTACCAAAGCAGTGGCGTAAGTTTCCTGAGTGACGTCTCCTGCCAGATAAGTGGCCGCCCCGCCGTTCTGGGTGATCTTGTTTGTTAAGGCGTGAAGCTCCGGTTCCCGTCTGGCCCCCAAGACTACATTTGCCCCCTCAATGGCGAAAAGCTCGGCTGCCGCTGCACCAATTCCGCTGCTTGCACCTGTGATAATGATTGTCTGACCGCGTAATTCCATTGCACCCTCCTTCGGTTTGGATGGGGGAACTATTGGTCTGTACGCATGTCAAAACTACCCGATAAGCGAGTCTGCTTCTAAGTGCTTTGCGTGGTGCTGTCATGGGGCGGGTGTTTTGCGTGGATGTTTGCCCGTCTTGCCGGAGTGCCCATGCGAAACGGCTGTATCAACCCTAGGGCCGTGGTGGTGCCCCCATAAAATCATGGGTTTTAGGGGGAAAACTCATTTTTTTCAGCATCCGTTCTTTCCCTGTTTACGATTTAAGGGCAACTTTGCCGAGAGTTATTTTTTGTGGTTCTCGCGGACCGTAGACGGCAGGGAGAATTGCCATGAATCGCAGTTTGACACTTGCGCTGGTTTCTGTGCTGGCCATTTCGACAATGGCCTGTCAGCGCACCACATATACACGCAGTTACGTGACGCCTTTACCGGCAACGCCTGTTGCACCGGTTGGGGGGCAAAATCTGGCTCCGCTTGATCAGTCGCAGATGGGACAAACGGCGGCCAATAACACTCAAGTGGCTTCCGCACCAACTGACCTGCAGCCAGCAGGCTCGGGGCAGGTGGGACGCACCGATTTGCTGGGCGGCTGGAGCGTTTCTTCTGGAACCGATAGCTGTAAACTGTTTATGACGCTCACCACATGGAGTGGCGGCTACCGTGCCAACACCCGCGGGTGTGGCAATGACAACCTGTCGCGTATTGCCGCGTGGGACCTGAAAGGAAATAACGTTGTCTTGAAGGATGCTGCGGGCTCGGATCTGGCGACATTGTCCGGCGGCTCTGGCATGTATAGTGGCTCCACATCAGCTGGCGCGCCGATCTCGTTCTCCCGCTAGGGGTGATGCGAACACAATTTTTAAAAGGACCAGAGAGGGTGCTCTCTGGTCCTTTTTGTTTGGTTGCGAACTCAATCCTCGTGCAATACTCGTGACAACAAGAATGCCTAAAGCGTACCTTGGAAGATTGGGAAGAGCGGCTTTGGGATGAAAGCTTGAGAGAGGGCTAGTCTGCCTTTTTGGTTGGGGGCGCGTCATTCCGGGACTGGGTGCGCTTTGCCCGCGAGAGGGAGTCAGTCCTCAAGGTCTGTATCTGGGATGGGGAGAAAATCGCACTTTTGGGGTTGTGGTGGTTGTCGCACAAGTCCAGACTTTCCCCATAACATCCTTCGGGGTAACCGGCGGGATACCCGCCCGTTTCCTCATTGCAGTAGGAAACCCAGTTGTTATAGCATTCGCCCAAAGTGGAGCCCATGCCAGGCCCCTCTGCATTTGCAGTGGCAACAAAAAGAAGGCCTGCGAAAGTCGTAGCGGTTGCAGCGGCTGTGATTTTTCTAAAATGCATTCCATTTCCAATTTCATTTAGTGTGAATGATTGTATGAGGCGCTGTAGAGCGCTGATTTGCTCATGCGGTAAGCGCCGCTGCTTATGTCACTAATGAACTTGTTGAAAAATCCTCGCTTACACTCTGGGTATTTGTTGCAAAAAGGATGATATATATTGGCTGGTGACAAGTGGATGACAACGCATATCGCCTTACTCACCCAGCGCGCGCCTCACTCTAAGGGAAATTAAGTACGAGGTGAGTGGTCAGGAAAATTGAATCCTCCTCCCGACGTTACGCTAGGTTGCTTAAGCCTGTGGAAAACTGTGAATTGAGAGACCAGCTCAGTGCATACTGCCCTTACCACTGATAACGGAGTTCTTGTTTAAGAATTAAAGAAGTGCTGGCTGAGCGTATCCGCACAGCGCTGATGGAGTGGTATCTTGTGAGTGAAACGGTTCCTGTAATTTCAACTGTGGTTGGGCGCTATGAAAACATGGTCTCACAGGGAGAGATTGAGTCCGATCCGGCGCAGCGTGTTGTTGTCGAGAAATTTGATGCCCTGAATCTGCGCCTTCTGGAGACAAAGGTTGCCAGCAAGAAGAGCTCTTTGGGCTGGCTGTTTGGCAAGCGCAAGCAGGCGCTGGATGCCGTAACTGGCCTTTACATCTGGGGAGATGTGGGGCGCGGTAAAACCATGCTTATGGACCTGTTTTTCGAGATTTCCGCAGAGCCGCGCAAGCGCCGCCAGCACTTTCATGAGTTCATGGCCGAAACCCACGATAGGGTGTTTGAAGCACGCAAGAAAATCGAGAGCGGCGAGATCAAGGGCAGTGATCCGATCATCCCTGTTGCCAACGATATTGCGGCAGAAATCCGCCTGTTGTGTTTTGACGAATTCACTGTGACCGACATTGCCGATGCCATGCTTTTGGGGCGCTTGTTTACCAAGTTGTTCGAGCATGGGGTTGTGGTGGTGTGTACCTCCAATGTGGACCCCGAGGACCTTTATAAGGACGGCTTGAACCGCAATCACATCCTGCCCTTTATCGACTTGTTGCAGGAGAAGGTGGAAGTGCTGCGCCTTGATTCGCGCACCGATTTCCGGCTGGAAAAGCTAGCAGGGAGCGAGCTTTATATTTCTCCTCTTGGTGAACAAGCGGACGAAGAGCTGGCCGCTATTTGGCGCAACTTGAATCACGGCCTTGCCTCCCATGAGCAGGAGCTTGAGAATCATGGGCGAAAAATTCCGGTTCGTAAGGCTTGCTCCGGTTCCGCGTGGTTTACTTTTGATGAACTGTGCAATCAACCGCTGGGAGCTTCTGACTACTTGCGAATCGCTCACGCTTATCACACTGTTTTTATTGAAAATGTTCCGGTTCTTGCGCCGCAAAAAAGAAATGAAGCTAAACGGTTTATAAATCTTATTGATGCCCTATATGATAATGGCAACCGGCTTGTAATATCAGCCGCAGCGGATCCAACCGCTTTATATGTAGCACCCAGCGGGACCGAAGCGTTCGAATTTGACCGTACGGCCTCCCGTCTTATAGAAATGCGTTCTCCGGAGTACTTGTTTACTGCCGAAAATACTCAATTAGTGAAAAATTTGTAAAAAATTCAGAAATGGAATTTTGGACAACTTTGTGACCCTATTAGAAAAAAGGCGCATTTTTTCAAAAATGGGCTTTTTTGCGGGTATTTTACTTGCACCGACCTTTGAAACCAGCTACGCCTGCGACAAATAGACCTTTTAAAACCCTCGGTCTAGTTTACGTAAACGGGAGCTACTTGAATGGCACGGAACAAGATTGCGCTAATTGGTTCAGGTCAAATTGGCGGAACACTGGCCCACTTGGCTGGCTTGAAGGAACTGGGCGATATCGTACTTTTCGATATCTCTGAAGGTACACCACAAGGTAAAGCGCTTGACTTGGCTGAATCTTCACCAGTTGACGGCTTCGATAGCAAGCTGTCCGGTGCAAACACCTACGAAGATATTGCAGGTTCTGATGTTGTCATCGTAACCGCTGGTGTTCCTCGTAAACCAGGCATGAGCCGCGATGACCTCGTTGAAATCAACTTGAAGGTTATGGAGCAGGTTGGTGCTGGCATCAAAAAATACGCTCCGGACGCATTCGTGATCTGCATCACAAACCCGCTGGACGCCATGGTTTGGGCTTTGCAGAAATTCTCCGGCCTTCCAACCAACAAGGTTGTGGGCATGGCTGGCGTTCTGGACAGCTCCCGCTTCCGCTACTTCCTCGCTGACGAGTTCAATGTTTCCGTTGAAGACGTAACCGCCTTTGTTCTTGGTGGTCACGGCGACACAATGGTTCCGCTCACACGCTACTCCACTGTTGCCGGTATTCCGCTCACTGACCTTGTTAAAATGGGCTGGATCACTGCCGAGCGTCTTGAAGAGATCGTTCAGCGCACACGTGACGGCGGCGCGGAAATCGTGAGCCTGCTCAAAACCGGTAGTGCTTTCTACGCTCCTGCTGCCTCTGCAATTGCAATGGCCGAGAGCTACCTGAAAGATAAAAAGCGCGTTCTGCCATGTGCTGCACACCTTTCGGGTGAATATGGTCAGAAAGACGTTTACGTAGGCGTTCCGTGCATCATCGGCGAAAACGGCGTTGAGCGTGTGATCGAGATCGACCTGAACAGCGACGAGAAGACTATGCTCGACAAGTCTCTGGACGCTGTTGACGGCTTGGTTAAAGCTTGTAAGAAAATTCAACCGGCTCTCGCATAACCGGTTGCCGCATAAGACCGGTGTTTTGCGCCGGTCGCTCCCTAGTTAACAGGCAGGGCAAATGAATATTCATGAATATCAGGCAAAAGCAGTACTGAAAGAGTACGGTGCTCCAGTTGCCGAAGGTGTTGCGATTTTCTCCGCTGATGAAGCGGAAGCTGCAGCAAAAAGTCTTCCAGGTCCTCTTTGGGTTGTTAAATCCCAGATCCACGCCGGTGGCCGCGGTAAAGGTAAGTTCAAGGAACTTCCTGCGGACGCAAAGGGCGGTGTTCGCCTCGCGTTCAATCTGGATGAAGTGACTTCCCACGCAAAAGACATGCTGGGCAACACGCTGGTGACCGCTCAGACAGGCGACGCTGGTAAAGTTGTAAACCGTCTTTACATTGAAGACGGCGCGGACATCGACCGCGAATTGTACCTCTCCCTTCTGGTTGATCGCACATGTGGTCAGGTTGCATTTGTTGCATCCACTGAAGGCGGCATGGACATTGAAGATGTTGCGCACAACACGCCAGAGCTGATTCTGACACTGCCAATCGACCCGATCGAAGGCGTGACAGAAGAAAAAGCCTCTGCCCTGTGCGATACATTGAAGCTGGAAGGCGAAGCCCGTGCGGACGGCATGAAGCTGTTCCCGATCCTCTACAAAGCATTTGTAGAAAAGGATATGGCGCTTCTGGAAATCAACCCGCTGATCGTTATGGAAAATGGCCGTGTACGCGTTCTGGATGCCAAAGTATCCTTCGACGGTAACGCCCTGTTCCGCCACGACGACATTGTCGCGCTGCGTGATGAGACCGAAGAAGACGCAAAAGAGATCGAAGCTTCCAAGCACGATCTGGCTTACGTCGCTCTTGACGGAAACATCGGCTGCATGGTGAACGGCGCTGGCCTTGCCATGGCAACCATGGACATCATCAAGCTGTACGGCGCAGAGCCTGCAAACTTCCTCGACGTTGGCGGCGGTGCTTCCAAGGAAAAGGTAACAGCTGCGTTCAAGATCATCACATCTGATCCAAACGTGGAAGGCATATTGGTCAACATCTTCGGCGGTATCATGCGCTGTGATGTGATTGCAGAAGGCGTTCTGGCAGCTGTTAAAGAAGTCGGCTTGCAGGTTCCTCTCGTTGTGCGCCTTGAAGGCACCAACGTTGAACAGGGCAAGAAAATCATCAACGAGAGCGGCATGAACGTTATTCCTGCTGACGATCTGGATGATGCAGCTCAGAAGATTGTAGCAGCGGTTAAAGGTTAATCGGCGCAATATTCATAGCCATAGAAAGCGCTTTATGAAATCGTGTGTACTTACAATTGGAGAAATGTGGGTCTCTATCGCGTTCAGCGGTGGTTTCTCCGTTGTTGTACTTTCTGCCTTGCTGAACTTTGGTTTCAACATAGGCTTGATCGCGATGACAAAGCGCTTTTTCAGCCAAAGGGGCGTAAGAGTTGTCTTTACAGTTCTAAGCGTTGGCGCGGCCCTCTGGCTTGGCGGCCTTGAATATGTCTGTCACGAAATCCAATCGCTAGAGCCATATACTACCGAAGACGGTTTTGAAGTAGATTATGGTTTAAGTATGATGACTTTATTTTCTCTTTTTGGCCCAACTATTCCGGTCATCATTGTTGGATTTTTAGGTGCGGTTTGCGGGCTTTTCCTGCCAATAGGCAAGGCGAATAGCCGAGGATTGAAAGAGTAAACGGATATGTCCATTCTCGTTGACAAAAATACAAAGGTCATTGTTCAGGGTCTGACCGGTAAAACCGGTACATTCCACACTGAACAGGCTTTGGAATACTTCGGCACCAAGATGGTTGGTGGTGTTCATCCTAAAAAGGGCGGCCAAACTTGGTCGGGCGGCATTGAAGGTGCTGCCGAGCTGCCAATTTTTGCCTCCGTTAAGGAAGCCAAAGAGGCAACTGGTGCAAACGCTTCTGTTGTTTATGTGCCGCCTGCAGGCGCTGGCGCTGCCATTATTGAGGCAATTGATGCTGAAATTCCTCTCATCGTTTGTATCACGGAAGGTATTCCAGTTGCAGACATGGTGAAGGTTAAGGCGCGCTTGGACAAGTCCAACTCCCGCCTGCTCGGCCCGAACTGCCCCGGCGTTCTGACCCCTGAAGAGTGCAAGATCGGCATCATGCCGGGCTCCATCTTCAAGAAGGGTAACGTTGGTATCGTCTCCCGCTCCGGTACACTGACTTATGAAGCTGTGTTCCAGACAACGCAGGAAGGCCTTGGCCAGACAACTGCTGTTGGTATCGGCGGTGACCCTGTGAAGGGCACAGAGTTCATCGACATGCTGGACCTGTTTTTGGACGATCCTGAAACAGAATCCATCATCATGATTGGTGAAATCGGTGGTTCTGCGGAAGAAGAAGCTGCTGAATGGTTGCAAGAGCAAGCTAAAAAGGGCCGTAAAAAGCCTATGGTTGGCTTCATTGCAGGGCGTACAGCGCCTCCGGGCCGCACAATGGGTCATGCCGGTGCTGTGATCTCCGGCGGTAAGGGCGGAGCAGAAGACAAGATTGCGGCAATGGAAGCTGCGGGTATCCGCGTATCTCCATCACCTGCAAAACTTGGCAAGACGCTCGTTGAAGTTTTAAAAGGCGCTTAAGTTAAGCCTTTTGCCACCTAAGCTCTTTAAAAGAGGTAGATGGCACCAAAAATTGGGGGACGCGTTCGCCAATGCGTCGCCCACATTGAGGGGTAGCTGGCCACCAGTTTTTCAGCTACCAAAACGCGGTTCCGGGTTCCAGATGCTTGATTATGCATCGGCCCATAAGAAAGCAGGGCGAAGCAAAACTTCGCTTTAAAAGCATGGCACGGCAGGACGCGAACAATGTATTCGCGCTGACGTCGTTCCTTTACGGCGCCAACGCTCCTTATATTGAAGACCTATACGCTCAGTATCAGGAAAACCCCAGCTCACTCGACCCCGAGTGGCAAGAATTCTTCTCATCTTTGCAAGATAACCCGGCTGACGTTATCAAGGAAGCTCGTGGAGCAACCTGGCAACGCCCCGATTGGCCAATTCCCGCCAACGGTGAACTGGTGTCTGCACTGGACGGCGATTGGCCGGCCGAGCAAGTCGTTGAAAAAAAGATCAAGTCCAGCGCCAAAAAAACCGGCGTTGAACTGACAGATGCTGAAGTCCAGCAGGCTACACGTGACAGTGTACGCGCACTGATGATGATCCGTGCTTACCGTATGCGCGGCCATCTGCATGCCGACCTTGACCCGCTGCACCTTGCAACACCCGGTGATCATGAAGAGCTGCATCCGGCAACCTATGGCTTCACCGAGGCCGATTGGGATCGCAAGATCTTCCTCGACAATGTTTTGGGCATGGAGTTTGCCAGTATTCGCGAGATGCTGGAAATCCTGAAGCGTACCTACTGTTCCACCCTGGGTGTGGAATTCATGCATATTTCCGACCCTGCGGCAAAGGCATGGATTCAGGAACGCATTGAAGGGCCGGACAAGCATGTGGCCTTTACGCCGGAAGGCAAGAAGGCGATCCTCAATAAACTGGTTGAAGCCGAAGGCTTTGAAAAGTTTCTTGACGTCAAATACACCGGCACCAAACGTTTTGGCCTTGATGGCGGTGAAGCGCTTATTCCGGCTCTTGAGCAGATCATCAAGCGTGGCGGTGCGCTGGGTGTTCAGGAAATTGTTCTGGGCATGGCGCATCGTGGCCGTTTGAACGTGCTTTCTCAAGTAATGGGCAAACCGCACCGGGCGATCTTCCACGAGTTCAAGGGCGGCTCCTACGCGCCGGACGATGTGGAAGGTTCTGGTGATGTGAAGTATCACCTTGGGGCCTCTTCGGACCGCGAATTTGATGGCAACAACGTTCACCTGTCTTTGACAGCGAACCCCTCGCACCTTGAAATCGTGAATCCGGTTGTTCTGGGTAAGGCCCGCGCCAAGCAGGACCAAGAGTCTGGCTGGGTGGAAACAACCGAGACTGACCGCTCCAAAGTGCTGCCGCTGCTGCTGCACGGTGATGCGGCGTTTGCAGGTCAAGGTGTTGTGGCTGAATGTTTTGGCCTTTCTGCCCTGCGCGGTCACCGTACTGGTGGTTCGATCCACGTGATCATCAACAACCAGATCGGCTTTACCACCAACCCGCGTTTCTCCCGCTCCTCGCCTTATCCGTCAGATGTGGCGAAGGTGATTGAAGCACCGATCTTCCATGTGAATGGCGATGACCCTGAAGCGGTCACCTATGCGGCGAAAATCGCCGTTGAGTTCCGCCAGAAGTTTGGCCGTCCTGTCGTGATCGACATTATCTGTTATCGCCGCTTCGGCCATAACGAGGGCGATGAGCCAGCGTTCACGCAGCCAATCATGTACCGCAAGATCCGCAAGCATGAAACAACCTTGCAGATTTACGGCGACAAGCTGGTAAGCGAAGGTTTGATTGCCGCTGATGAAGTGGACAAGGCGAGAGCCGAGTGGCGTACGCATCTGGACCACGAATTTGAAGTGGGCAATGAGTATAAGCCAAACAAGGCTGACTGGCTGGATGGCAAATGGTCAGGCATGAAGATTGCCAAGCAATCTGACGAGCCGCGCCGTGGCCAGACATGTATTGCCGATGACAAGCTCCTTGAGCTGGGTCATATGCTCTCTACTGTTCCTGAAGGGTTTAATGCTCACCGCACGATCCGCCGTTTCATGAACAATCGCGCCAAGATGATTGAGGACGCGAAGGGCATTGACTGGGCCATGGGTGAAGCACTGGCATTTGCCGGACTTCTGGATGAAGGCATTGCAGTTCGCCTGTCCGGTCAGGACTGTGAACGCGGTACATTCTCCCAGCGTCACTCCGTGCTGTATGATCAGGAAAACGAAGACCGTTATATCCCGCTCAACCACGTTGCCAAGGGGCAGGCCCGCTACGAAGTCATCAACTCCATGCTGTCTGAAGAGGCTGTGCTTGGGTTTGAATATGGCTACTCCTTGTCTGAGCCAAATGCTCTAACCATGTGGGAAGCGCAGTTCGGTGACTTTGCAAACGGTGCGCAGGTGCTGTTTGACCAGTTCATCTCTTCTGGTGAACGCAAGTGGCTGCGTATGTCGGGCCTCGTGTGCCTGCTGCCGCATGGCTATGAAGGCCAAGGACCGGAGCATTCCTCCGCACGCCTTGAGCGCTTCTTACAAATGTGTGCAGAAGACAACATGCAGGTTGCCAACTGTACAACACCGGCCAACTACTTCCACATTCTGCGCCGTCAGATGAAGCGTGACATTCGTAAACCGCTGATCCTGATGACACCGAAATCTTTGCTGCGTCACAAGCGTGCCGTTTCGCATCTGGCAGATTTTGGAACAGACAGCTGTTTCCACCGCTTGCTGTGGGATGATGCCCAGTCACATCCTGGTTCAACGGTTGCCTTGCAGGCTGATGACAAAATCCGCCGTGTGGTTCTGTGTACTGGTAAGGTTTACTACGACCTGCTGGAAGAGCGCGAAAAACGCGGTATTGACGATGTCTACCTGCTGCGTGTGGAACAGCTTTACCCGTTCCCGACCAAAGCGCTTTGCACCGAGCTTAAACGCTTTAAGAACGCGGATGTGGTGTGGTGTCAGGAAGAGCCGAAGAACATGGGTTCATGGTTCTTTGTTCAAGAATATATTGAATGGGTTCTTGAACATGTTGGTGCCAAGGTTACGCGCCCACGTTATGTTGGCCGCCCAGCTGCTGCTGCAACGGCAACCGGCTTGATGTCTAAGCATCTTGCCCAGTTGCAAGCCTTCTTGGACGATGCGTTCTCAGTGTAGAGCGCACCACCCTTTGGAATTTTATTTTAACGGCCCCTTTGGCCCATAAATGAGAAGAGACAGAAAATGGCGACGGAAATTCGTGTGCCCACACTGGGAGAATCCGTAACCGAAGCGACCATTGCTCAATGGTTCAAAAAGCCGGGTGATGCAGTAAATGCTGACGAGCCTTTGGTGGAACTGGAAACGGACAAGGTAACTGTTGAAGTGCCTGCTCCTGCTGCCGGTACTTTGCAGGCCATCATGGTCAATGAAGGTGATACGGTTGAAGTTGGCACATTGCTTGGTGAACTGGCTGAAGGAGCTGGCGCTGCTGCACCAGCAGCAACTGCCGCCGCTCCTGCCGCTACAGCACAGGCAAACGCAGCTGCTGCTGCCCCTGTTGATGTTCTGGTTCCACATGCTGGCGAGAGCGTCACCGAGGCTGAAGTGGGCGAATGGTCCGTTAAAGTTGGTGATGTTGTTAAAGCCGATGACATTCTGGTTGAACTGGAAACAGACAAGGCCGCACAGGAAGTGCCAAGCCCTGTGGCTGGCACTGTGGTTGAAATTGCACAGACAACCGGCGCAACTGTTGAGCCGGGCAACCTGCTTTGCAAAATCGCACCGGGTGCCGGCGCTGTTGTTGCCCCGCAAGCTGCTGCTCCTGCACCTAGCGCACCGGCGCCTGCAGCACCTGCGGCAACGTCCATGCCTGCTGCGCCTTCTGCTGCAAAGATGATGGCGGAACAGGGCATTAACGCTGGTCAGGTTGCCGGTTCAGGCAAGCGCGGTCAGGTTCTCAAAGGTGACGTGATTGCAGCTGTTGCAAGCGGCGTGAATGCAGCCCAGCCTGCATCAACTCCTGCGGTCTCCGTTCGTGCACCATCTGCACCTGCAGATGAACAGCGCGAAGAACGCGTACGCATGACCAAACTGCGCCAGACAATCGCGCGTCGTTTGAAAGATGCCCAGAACTCCGCTGCCATGCTGACCACTTATAACGAAGTGGACATGAAGCCGATCATGGATCTGCGCAAGCAGTACAAGGACATCTTCGAGAAGAAGCACGGCGTTAAGCTTGGCTTCATGGGCTTCTTTGCAAAAGCAGTGACCCATGCCTTGAAAGAAATCCCAGCTGTGAACGCCGAGATTGATGGCACTGACATCATCTACAAGGACTACGCCCATATCGGTGTTGCTGTTGGCACACCTAAGGGTCTTGTTGTTCCTGTGGTTCGTGATGCGGACCAGATGTCGATTGCCGAAATCGAAAAGAACATCGGTGATCTTGGACGCAAGGGCCGTGATGGCAAGCTTTCCATGGCAGACATGCAGGGCGGCACATTCACCATCTCCAACGGTGGTGTTTACGGCTCCCTCATGTCCTCCCCAATCCTGAACGCTCCGCAGTCCGGTATTCTGGGCATGCACAAAATTCAGGAGCGTCCTGTGGCCATCAACGGTCAGGTTGTGATCCGTCCGATGATGTATCTGGCTCTTTCTTACGACCACCGCATCGTGGACGGTAAAGAAGCTGTTACCTTCCTTGTGCGCGTGAAAGAAAGCCTGGAAGATCCGCAGCGTCTGGTGCTGGACCTTTAATAAGTTTTGCAAGTGCCCGGAGTGATCCGGGCATTTCCCGTTATGTGCCGGTGAAACCGGCTAAGAATAATTCTCAAGGATACTTATATGTCCTACGATCTTATTATTATCGGAACTGGCCCCGGTGGTTATGTTTGCGCGGTGAAGGCGGCTCAACTGGGCATGAAAGTGGCCGTTGTTGAAAAGCGCAAGACCCACGGCGGCACCTGCCTCAACGTTGGCTGTATTCCTTCCAAAGCATTGCTGCATGCCTCTGAGATGTTTGAGGAAGCTTCCCACTCCTTTGAGAAGCTTGGCATTAAGGTTGGCAAGCCCGCAGTGGACTGGCCAACCATGCAGGCCCACAAAACCTCTGTGGTTGACGGCAATGTTTCCGGTATTGATTACCTGTTCAAGAAGAACAAGATCACACCGCACATCGGCACAGGCCGCATTGTCTCTGCTGGCAAGGTGGAAGTGACAGCCGAAGACGGTTCTGTAAGCATTGTTGAGGGCAAGAACATCGTCATCGCCACCGGCTCTGATGTGATGCCGTTGCCGGGCGTGGAGATTGACGAGAAAACCATCGTGTCCTCTACCGGCGCACTGGAGCTTGAAAAAGTTCCTGCCAAAATGGTTGTTGTTGGCGCTGGCGTTATCGGCCTTGAGCTGGGTTCCGTTTATGCCCGCCTTGGCGCGCAGGTAACCGTTGTCGAATTCATGGACAAGATCCTTGGCGCAATGGACGCAGACGTTTCCAAGCAGTTCCAGCGTATGCTGAAAAAGCAAGGCATGGAGTTCAAGCTGTCTTCCAAGGTGACCGGCGTTTCCAAAAAGGGCAAAGGACACGAGGTTTCCGTGGAGCCTGCCGCTGGCGGCGAAGCCCAGACACTGGACGCGGATGTTGTGCTGGTTGCCATTGGCCGCAAGCCGTACACCGACAACCTTGGTCTTGCTGAGGCAGGTGTTGCGCTGGACGAGCGTGGACGTGTGATCACCGACAACCACTTTAAGACCAACGTTGAGGGCATCTACGCCATCGGCGACGTGATTGCCGGCCCGATGCTGGCACACAAGGCCGAGGATGAAGGCGTTGCTGTTGCCGAAATCCTTTCCGGTCAGGCAGGGCATGTGAACTATGACGTGATCCCGGGCGTTGTGTACACCTCTCCTGAAGTCGCTTCCGTTGGTAAAACCGAAGAAGAGCTGAAGGCCGCAGGCGTGAACTACAAGGCGGGCAAGTTCCCGTTCACCGCCAATGGTCGTGCCAAAGCCATGCTGAAAACAGAAGGCTTTGTGAAAGTTCTGGCAGACGCAGACACCGACCGCGTTCTGGGCGTTCATATTCTGGGCCATGGCGCTGGCGAAATGATTCACGAGGCCTGCGTTCTCATGGAATTCGGTGGTTCCTCCGAAGACCTTGGCCGCACCTGCCACGCGCACCCAACCATGTCGGAGGCGATAAAAGAAGCTGCACTTGCAACCTTCTCCAAGCCCATCCACATCTAGGTGCTACGCATAAAACTTCAAAAAGGGCTGGCCACTTGGCTGGCCCTTTTTTGTTCTGCCCCCGCAATTTGATAGGGCTTGGTGTAACAAGCCCTGTTGATTTGGTGGAAGATGTTTGAAGAACTGGGCTAAGTCCCATCAAAATTACCGTAACCGATATTTTGGAAAGCAAAATAAAGGCCATATGGCTTGGTCAAGGTAGGCTGGGTATGGACCAAGGACCCGAGGAGAAACCTTGATGAGTCGTTTCAAGCAGGTGATTGGCAACAAACTCCGGTTACGGAATGTCAAAAACCAAAGGACATGGGCTTGAGTTAGCATCACTGTTCTTAACATCATGGCCTCGCTCGGGCGCCTGCGTTTGATAAGGCTTCTGAATGACCACATTCTTGGGGTTGGGTCAGATTTAGGGTAAACTCGAATAGTGCAACACAGCTATGCTGAAGTTATATTGAATTGGTTAGACCATAGTATGCTTGTGAGCTTCCTAAGAAATTGCAAAATCACATCTTAAGGAAGGATTTTGGGTGGTGACAGTTTTAGATCAAGCACTTGAACATGGTTATTTTGCTTTTGCTGCTCGCGAGGCTAAAGACAATTCACCAACCTATGAACGATGGGCAAACCATATTGCCATATCACCAGAGTATCATGAATTTCTTGTCGCTTTACCGGAAGAAAAGCGACAACCCAATCTTCTTTTCGCCGCGATCAGATGGGCGGCAGGTCGTGTTCCCGAAGTCTTTGAGCTAAACGAGACCTTGCGCAATCATGCCTCTGCGATCAGGCAGGAAATGTTGCGTCGCAGCACACAAACCAATGAACCCGGTCGCTGTGCTGTCCTGCTGCCGCTTCTCTCCCGCTTACCACAGCCAATTGCATTGATAGAAGTGGGGGCTTCTGCCGGTCTTTGCCTGTTTCCCGATCTTTATGCCTATGATTACAACATGAACGCACATCAGCTAGGGCAGGACCCTGCCGAGCCTGATACGCCGGTGTTGCACTGTTCAGTGACTGGTGCCGCACCCTTGCCAGTTAAAAGACCAGATGTTGTTTGGCGTGCCGGGTTGGACCTGAATCCGTTGGATCTTGAAGACGAGGACGCAGTCCAATGGCTGCAAACGCTTGTCTGGCCGGATCAGGACGCTCGCTTGCTCCGCCTAGAAAAAGCAATTGCTGTTGCAAGACAACACAAGCCCAGACTTATCAAGGGCGACCTTCTCGACGATCTTCCAGCTTTACTGGAACAGGTCCCCTCGGGAACCACGCCAGTAGTTTTCCATAGCGCGGTTCTCTGCTATGTGCGTGATACAGATAAACGGGATGCATTCATTAAAATGCTACTCGGCTCTGATGTTCACTGGATCTCCAATGAGGGCTCCAGAGTCATTACCCGTTTTGCTGATAAGGTAGCTGGTCCTCACCCTTCAGGCCGGTTCCTCCTGTGTGAAAACGGCGAACCCTGCGCCTGGACAGGCCCTCACGGTCAGGCATTGGAATGGATCGGGTAAGTCTGCTTTCCAGCTGACGAGCTCACAAAAAGCAACGGTGTTACCGGTCAAGTACATTGACCGAGATGTCCCCCCATCTTGTAACCGCTATGAAAGTTCCATCTAGACATTTACGAAAATGGGTTCCCCATCGGGTAGGCTTTCACAACTGGATACACAAGGCCTCTGGGTGTAAAGCGGAATTCGCGGCGGGAATACTGTCCTTTGTAGGCGGGTTCGATAAAAATACTGATCTTCGCTTTCTCCAGTCCAAGACTTCAAACTTCAAACATTGGGCTGCTAAGCTGACATGTTAAGCATGTAGAAAAAGGGCCGGCCGTTTGGCTGGCCCTTTTTGTTAGAAGCCTTGGATACTATTGCTCGTTCCCATAGACCTGAGCAACGCGCTCTTGGGACATGAAGCAGAAGGGGTCGTGTTGGCAGCTGGTCACGGTAAGCGTGTGGGCGATGCCGAGCGTATTCAAATACTTGTCAAAGTTTGCCGTGAACTTGGAAGGGGCTGCCATTTTTCCAGAAAACAGCGAGACCTTAACTGGGTGTGCACTCGCGTTGTCCGCATAGTTTTGCGAGGCGAGCCACGGGGAGTGACTGTTGAAATCTGCTTCGGAGGCAAACATGTTTTCAACGATGTGATCACGCATGTTGTTCAAGCTCTCCCAGTTATGAATGGCTCCGTCCCAACTGGTGATTTTGGAGAATTTTTCGGGATACTTGAACCCGATTTTCGTTGCGCCAAAGCCCCCCATGGAAAACCCTTGAATGAAGGTATTCGACCGATCCTTTGACACAGTGTAGGTGGCCTGAATGTGGGGCATGATGGTGTTGAGGATCTGGCTCTCAATCATTTCATGACCGGAACTTGAATCCGACCACATGCTGAAACCAAAACCGTCATAGGGCGCGACGATGACAGCAGGGTCAGCGCGCCCTTCCTTCACCAAGGCTTCCATCTGGTTGGCGAGAACGCGGACATCCGCCTCGACCATGCCCTTCGCGACCTTCCAGGGAAACGGCATGGCACCGTGCAGGTGGTAGATGGTGGCGTAAGGCTGCGCGGGAGTGTCAGTATACCCTTCGGGCAGATAGACATAGTATTTCAAACCGTTTTCAGGTTCGAAAAGGGTTAGCTGGCCTTCGGGCCGTTCAGGACGATTTAAGAAATACCCTTCCACAAAAGACAGGGGACCGAATTTGATCGCCCAAAACGCAGCACTGCCCAGAATGAGCAGGATAATCAGAACTCCATAGAGCCACTTCATGTTAGCCTCATTTCTCTTTGGCCTTCAAAAGCCAATTAAAAACAACGCCCCCATTATCTATCGGTCTTTGTGCCTCCTATGGCACCCAAGACACCAGATCCCGTTGGCAAAAATGTGCACGGCCATCGGATTACTGAATGTAAATGCTCTGAAGTAAGTTAGAGCAGCCTCTGACCAATACAAGCCAGATGTAGGAATTCATATTATTAAATATAATTAAGGCATAAATGTAGTAAAGCGAATGAGCCGTATTAAAGGCTTCTCAATTATTAAGCCTCATAGGTGGCTTTAAAATAGTACCCTTACCCTGCATATGACCTGACTTTCCGAGCGGCTTCTATTCCTACCAATGGATAATGTTTTATATATAAAAAATTGTACAAATATAAGTAACACTCATATATTGCGGTTTTGAAAGTAGTGTTTTTCCGCAGTGACACAGATTCTGGACAAATTTTATGAGCTATAAATCTCCCGCTCCCTCTACAAAATCAGCGAATAACTTTGTATTCGAAGCAAGTGATGCACCTGATAGTATATTTACACCCTACCATATAGATGTTGGAGGTACTTTTGGGGGGGTGATAAATTCATATCATGATCACGACTTTATAAAGATTACATTGACTGAGGGAGAGGTCTATGAAATCTCTCTAACTGCTACGGTGGGTAACACTAGTCCAGATACCAGTCTGACTTTATATTCTCAATATGGAAATCCTGTGGCTTCGTACTGGGAGGACGGAATTAACAGCACTTCCCGTTTAGTATATAGAGCTTTTGAGACCGCCGTTTTCTATATAGAGGCTGAAACAATCTGGGATAGAGGTCATGGAGCCTATACTCTTAATGTAAATCCATTGGAAATAGTCGATGGTGGTATTTTTTCTAGTGATGAAATTAGTGCACAGTTGACCGATGGCTACTGGAACTCACAAGGGGATGAGCGCGCTTCATTTGATGTGAATCCAGGTGAAGCTCTGACTGTCAACTTGTCTTCCTTACCTAATAATGAAGCATATTTGGCCCAAGTAGCACTTGAAGCTTGGACTATGGTAACTGGTATCAATTTTAACTTTGTTCTTGGCACAGCAGATATTACGTTTCAAAATACAGAAGACGGAGCTTTTTTTGATTCTGCCTTTACAGGTGAGACACTTACCTCATCTGTTGTAAATATATCTTCAGATTGGCTAAATTTTTATGGATCAACCTTGGATAGCTATTCTTTCCAAACGTATCTCCATGAAATTGGTCATGCTTTGGGCTTAGGGCATGCTGGAAATTATGACGGTAACGCCACCTATGGGTTTGATAATCATTATGATAACGATTCATGGCAGGCCACGGTCATGTCGTATTTTAGTCAGGAAGAGAATACGAATATAGATGCCAGTTATGCATATGCCGTGACGCCTATGATTGCAGATATCTTGGCAATGCAAGAACTCTATGGTGTTGCGGGCAATATTCGCGTTGATGATACCACTTATGGAGAAAACTCTACAGCAGGTGGGTATTATGATCAGATCACCAATCTGGAACAGAGCGTCACGTTCACCATCCTTGATGATGGTGGATATGACACTCTTGACCTTAGCTCGACTTATGCGGATCAAAATATTTCTCTGCTAGATGAGAGTATTTCTGACGTCTACGGCCTGGTCGGTAACCTTTCCATAGCACGTGGAACAATCATTGAAGAAGTGATCTCCGGCTCCGGTAATGATACTTTGATTGGTAACGTGGCAGATAATTCCATTAACGGAGGTGCAGGTGAAGACTTTATGGCAGGCGGCCTAGGTAACGATACTTATGTTGTCAACAATATGGGGGACACAATTGAAGAGTTGGCGGGTGAGGGTATTGACCATGTTTTCTCGTCAGTTACCTATGTTTTACGGGAGCACTCACAGCACCTTGAAAATCTGACATTGACCGGTGACGCTGATGTGGATGCTATTGGCAATGGACAGAATAACACTCTTATCGGTAATTCCGGGGACAATATTTTAAACGGTGCATGGGGCGATGACACGCTAATAGGCGGTGCCGGGAATGACACTTTTGAAGACTTTGAAGGCGCTGACCATATGGTCGGAGGACTAGGTAGTGATACTTATATTGTCAACAATGCGGGGGACACAATTGAAGAGTTGGCGGGTGAGGGTATTGACCATGTTTTCTCGTCAGTTACCTATGTTTTACGGGAGCACTCACAGCACCTTGAAAATCTGACATTGACCGGTGACGCTGATGTGGATGCTATTGGCAATGGACAGAATAACACTCTTATCGGTAATTCCGGGGACAATATTTTAAACGGTGCATGGGGCGATGACACGCTAATAGGCGGTGCCGGGAATGACACTTTTGAAGACTTTGAAGGCGCTGACCATATGGTCGGAGGACTAGGTAGTGATACTTATATTGTCAACAATGCGGGGGACACAATTGAAGAGTTGGCGGGTGAGGGTATTGACCATGTTTTCTCGTCAGTTACCTATGTTTTACGGGAGCACTCGCAGCACCTTGAAAATCTGACATTGACCGGTGACGCTGATGTGGATGCTATTGGCAATGGACAGAATAATACTCTTATCGGTAATGCCGGGGACAATATTTTAAACGGTGCATGGGGCGATGACACGCTAATAGGCGGTGCCGGGAATGACACTTTTGAAGACTTTGAAGGCGCTGACCATATGGTCGGAGGACTAGGTAATGATACTTATATTGTCAACAATGTGGGGGACACAATTGAAGAGTTGGCGGGTGAGGGTATTGACCATGTTTTCTCGTCAGTTACCTATGTTTTACGGGAGCACTCACAGCACCTTGAAAATCTGACATTGACCGGTGACACTGATGTGGGTGCCATTGGCAATGGACAGAATAATACTCTTATCGGTAATGCCGGGGACAATATTTTAAACGGTGCATGGGGCGATGACACGCTAATAGGCGGTGCCGGGAATGACACTTTTGAAGACTATGAAGGTGATGATCATATGGTCGGAGGCCTAGGTAATGATACTTTTTATAGTGGTATTGGAGATGACTTATTAGAAGGCGGTAATGGTCGTGATACTTTTATTTTCTCAAAAGGATCCGGGGTCGATACTATTACCGATTTTACTCAGGGAGAGGACCTTATTGAGTTAGATGAGACACTTTTTACTGACTTTAATAGCCTTATTTTGGCGGCGGAAAATAGAGGCTTAAGTACAGTTATTAACTTAGATGACGAATACCAGATAGTGCTAGAAGGTATTCAGGTAGTAGACCTTCAGTCAGAAGATTTTACTTTCGTTTAATTGTAATTAGAGTCATCAGCCATCAAGTTGAGTCATATCCAGCGTGAGTTATATAGTTTGTGCATTCATCCTGTGTGACTTGGCTCAGCGCCTTCTGAATGGCTTTACATAGAGTGTCGAAGCACGGCGCTTCGGCACTTCTGACCAACGCTTTAATTTTGGCAAAAAGCATTTCAATCGGGTTGAAGTCTGGAGAGTATGCGGGCAGGAAGCGTAGTTCTGCACCTTTGGCCTCAATAGCGTTTCGTGCTTCAGCGTTTTTGTGAACATTTAAGTTATCGCAGATGACAATATCTCCCGCTTTGAGAGTTGGGACAAGGGCCTGCTTTACCCAGGCCGCAAATGCCAAGCCATGCATGGGGCCTGACAGGAGCATCGGGGCATCAATGCGCCCTAGACGCAGGCCGGCGATAAAACTGTTGTTCTGCCAATGCCCATAGGGCACGGATCCGAAACAGGGTTGCCCGCGTGTCGACCGTCCCTGCAAGCGGGTCATTTTTGTATCAAAGCCGCTTTCATCAATGAAAACCAGCGATCCCAAGTCAAGAGTTTTCATTGCACCCTGCCACTCTTCGCGGGCCTTCGTGATATCTTCACGGGTTCGCTCTCTGGCAATAAGTGTCTTTTTTCGCGTTAAGCCGTGCCGGGACAGCAAATTGCTCAGGGCACTTTGTGAGGCTGAACTCCCTTTGGCCGCAAATATCAACGGCATTTATGATTGACCTACACTAGCCCAGTTTCTGTAGCCGATTGATGTGATTGTGTGGGGCTGTTGAACAAGCTTGTTCCAAGCGTTACAGGCAGCATCGACAATTTCCTGATAGTTTTCAAAGCTTCGATTAGAAAGCCAGTTTTGCCGTAAATACTGCCAAATGTTCTCAACCGGGTTGAGCTTCGGAGAACGGGATGGAAGCAATAAAATGGTTATGTTGTCAGGTAGTTTCAGTTTTGCTGTTGTATGCCAACCCGCCTGATCCATCAGGACCACCGCGGCGCCCCTTTGGTAATGTTTCGGCTGATCTCTGCCAGATGTAACTGTATGGCATTTGTATTGGCTTTGAGCAAAACAAGAGCAACCCCTTTGCCGTGGGCGGGGCAGATGGCCCCGAATACATAAGTTGATTGATAGCGCCCGTCGCTGGGAGCCCGTGGTCTCGTTCCTTTTTTTGCCCACCTTCTGGTGAGCCCATTTTTTTGACCAATGCGGGCTTCGTCCTGCCACCAGATTTCCATGGATGTTTGTGAGGGCAAGCGCGCTTTTATTTCTTTAAGCCGGGCATGGAAGTTTTTTTATATGTCTCCATAACTTGCTCGTCCTGTGCCGGGTGCTGTGGCCGAACGCTGACCCGAGAAAATCCCAGAACTGTGAGGAGGCTTGAAATAGCCCTTTCGCTATAGCTGACCCCAAACTTCTGCTCGATCACACCTTGCAGATCCCGCCGACGCCAGCGAATTACGCCGTGTTGTTGTAAATCAGGCCCAGCCTCAACCAGATCTGCAAATTCAGCCATTTGCTCTTTATTTAACCACCGGACACGGCCCGGGCTCTTACGATTGTACAGGCCGTGCGGCCCTTCTGCGTTAAACCGATGCACCCAGTCTCGCAGTGTTTGGCGGTCCATGCCGCCCATGCGTGCCGCCTCCAAGCGCGACAACCCATCATAAACAGCAGCAAGAGCAAGAAGGCGGCGGCTCTGCCTGACATCCTTACTTTGACAAGCAAGAGTTCGTAACGAAGAAGCATCATAGTCTCGGCGCAATGGGATCGCTGACATTGGGAATCTCCTTTCCCAATGTTGAATCACAATTCAAGTGATTTGGGAATCCTCATCCCGAGTCAAAAACAGGTGCCGTTGGTATAAGATACTCACCAGCTCATGTAAAAAGATATCTGGTTGGGAGCGAACACACGAGACAATGAAGGGTGCATGCCTTTCAAGGGAGGCGGAGCGGTGGTCCCCACCCATTGGCAGGGCTTCACAGCGGTTCTCCCTGCGCCAGATCCATGCCCAACGTGTAGCTGTAGAGCGAGCAATCATTAGCCTACGTCCCGCTGCACTTGCTGACATCCCCGTATCCAAAAGAATAATAAATCGTTTCCGTAAGTTTCGTGAATATGGCTTCCCCATTCATACCGACCTCCCTAAACGGCTGGTTGATTGAATCAGAAAAAACAGAAAGGGAATCTTACGACTCAAGCTGAAGCACGGTGACTCTAGAGTAGGTCAATCATAAATGCCATTGGTATTACTGAATAAAATACAAATGGGAAGAAGATAAGAAAAGTAACCAAATAGACTGGACGGAGCGCGCCAACACACGTTACTCCTCGTCCCTTATTTGAAAAGCATGCCCCACCGGACCTCTCCAGTAGGGTATGAGGTATATTGGATCACTGCGCTGACAGAGACTGTTTAACCTGCACTCCAACACTCTCGGGAACCCACGAAGTCCAAAGCGCTTCATTCTCTTTCAAGAAAGAGACAGCTGCGTCATCAGGCGTCCCCCCTGTCTCACGCATATAGGCAAGTGCATCAGAAACAACAGAGCTTGTGGTGTTATAGTTGGTGAGGAACTTGGAGATTTCCGGTGCCTCACTAGAGAATTTAGTATTGGCGAACACGTGTACGGATGCCAACGGGTACGGAGTTGCCTTCGTCACCTTTTCAGGGTCAGATTCAGCCAGAATCGCATCCCAGGTTGCCTGATCGAATTCAGGCTCCCGCAGCTGGTAAAGATCGTTTTGATATTTGCCCAACAGCCAGGTCGGCCCCCAGTAATAGAACAGAACCGGCTTTCTCCGCTTCAAGCTGGATTCAATTGCCGCAGAAAGCGCTGCACCACTGCCGGGGCGAAAGTTTGTAAAATCATCAGCCAACTTGTATCCAACCAGCCTTTTGGTATTGGTGACCTCACAGGCCCAACCCGGTGTACAATTATAAAATCGGCCCATTCCCGGCTCTTCAGGGTCAGCAAACAGCTCTTTGTACTGGGCGAGGTCTTCAACGCCTTTCAGCCCCTTTGCCGGTGCGTCGTCTCCCTCAACCAGATATTTGGGAATAAACCAGCCCTGCATGGAATCGGGATAATTCACACCAAGGTCCACAAAAGCGTTTTCGTTCAACCCCTTAATCAAGGCCTCGGGAGAGCTGCTTGGAACAATCTCCATGGTCACATCAACATTACCTCGGGCCATGCCGTTAATAAGGGGAATGAGAGAGCCTGGAATAATATCCGTTTCACAGCCATATCCCTCTTCCAGAATATACTGGGCAACAGAGTTATGGAACGCAGCTGAATCCCAGTCTAGTCCGGCAAAGACAACGGGTCGGTCGATTTCACAGCTGTCCGTACTTGCTGAAGCAGCACCCATAGATCCCATCAAAAGCGCAGCCAGTGAGGCGCAGGCAAATCCAATTTTTTTCACGTTCCCCTCCAATACCGAGAACTCATTCCATGTAACACTCAAAGGTTCCAGATTTATGCCAGCACCATCCGCCGCTACCCCAAACAGATAGTTCAACAGGGCTACTTCTATTGAGTAGGCCCTAAGCAGAATTGCCCACGACAAACCTAGGATCGGCCGCATATATGATATGAAACGGTCGTTTCAATGTTTTAGGTGTTACGTTTAAAGAACACAGTGTCTCATTGACTGAACAACAAGGTGCGACTGCCCTTGCTTTAAAGCATGCCCTGGAGAGAACACCGCGTTCCCTTGCTATCACGCTTTGCGCTCTAACCTACTTATTTTAAGAGAATTATTATTGTTTGATTGCGCCTGACGAGCGGACCGTGCTTCAGTTCATCCACTGGGCCAGTTCAACGGTAATACCCTCAGGCCCTGTCAGAAAGACCAGTTTCCTGTTGTTGAATTCCAGTATTTCCGTACGAGGTTGAATGCCAGCCTCCTCCAACTCTTCGACCTTCCCCTCAAGGTCATCAACCGAAAAGCACAGATGGTTGTAGCCAGTTTTATTCAGCGAGAGCGCATCAGATGCGATTGTAGGCTCAGGATTGCGATAATGCAGAAGCTGTATTTCAAACCGCGGTGAATGCCCCTTCAAAACCAGCGTCACATGGTCAGCTTCCATCCCCTCAACACCCATGTACGGTGAAAATGTATCCCCGTTGATGACCACCGCATGGGTTTCTTCAAAGTCCAGATGCCCGAAAAACAAACGCGCCTCGGCAAGGTCACGAACGACAACTGTAACATGATCAGGGTGCATTTTATTGATCCTTGTGAACTGCAAGGTTCGAGCAAGTAAGAAGGTTGGAAACGCATCCACACCAAACTTGCTGGCCAGAGTAACCTTTGCATCGGTGAGATGCTTCATTGAAACACTTCAACGATGGAAGCTTTTTGTTTTCGCGCGTACCTCAATTCGAAAACCGAAGCCCACTTTTCGGCGATATCCTATAGCCTAAAACAAAGATGCTAATGCGGCATAAACTCCAAGCGGCGGAAGGAGAAAGGTTGCTGTTTGCAGGGAAAGCAGATCTTGAGAACAGGTTCTGTGAAACACAACCTTAGCTCTCTTTCAAAAAAACAGAAAAACACATAGCTGAGAGCCCTCAAGTTTTTAGGGGGCACAAATGGAAGTATCAACACTTAGAGCCGGGTTCTTCGATCACAACCGAAGATTAACACGATTACCGTATTTTGGTCATTCAATCCTAATAGGTCTGACTGCACTTATTCTCTCGTTAGGCGGTTTAACCGTTTTCGCTCTCAACCAAGGTAGAATAATCTCTGTTGGTCCAAGCCAAGACGCATTAACACTCTCCTTCTATATGTTTTCAGCCCTTTTCTTGATTGTCAGCACAGTAAAGATTATGCAGCGCTTAAATGATCTCAAAAAGGACAAGCGGTGGGCATTCGTATATACAGCGATTTTTTCTGTACCTTTATACACCCTATCAATAGGGGGTATTTCATCTGTTACGACCGATTTTATCGGGCTTGTCGCAATGCTCTATCTCACTTTTGCCCCCTCTAGGTATAGAACTGCTGATGAGGCTTAGTGAAAGGTGGCTGAAGAAATTTGGACAAGTATTCGAAGTGCATTTCATTTCTGACCCACTTCGCCAAGCCCCATCAAACTCCACTATTGTATTCTACATAGGACGTATCGCCGGAAAGTGGATACCGGTTTTCGGTTAAAGATGCGCACCTAAAGGTAATCCCCTCGTAAATTGATCGAGTTTAGAAGTAGGGAGAAAGCGGTGTTCCGGTTGTTTAGCTGCACCACGAGCATGGTATGAGCGCACAGCGCTTTTATAAACAGTGGTCTGGATACTCCAATGATTTCGCAGATGAAGTCTACGCAAGACGAACTTCGCCGGTTTAAAAAGATGCCTGCCGAACTGTCTTTGCAAAAATAAGCTTTTGAAGGAAGCTCTGGCAAAAAAACTGAAGCCATCTCAGCGCAAGGAAATGGCTGTGTTTGCTATTGAGACAAAAGGAATTTCAATTGCTCTGGCGTGCTGCACCTTTGGTGTGAGTAAGCGCTGCTACCGTTATAGACGGCGCCTTTGCGACGAGAATACAGTCATAGCTGACTGGTTGGTGCGTTTAACGACAATCAATAGGATCTGGGGTTTTGGGTTGTGGTTTTTATATCTACGCAACCTCAAAGGTTTTAGCTGGAACCATAAGCGTGTCTATTGCATAGACTGGGAATTGGAGCTGAAACCGCGCAAGCGCCTGAAAAGCTGATGGTACCCTCCGGTATTAATCAGATGTGGTAGATGGATTCCATGTCAGACCAATTGGAAGACACCAGACGATTGCGTACCCTCAATATTCTGGATGACTTCAACCGGGAAGGGTTGTGTATTGAAGTTGACTTTTCTCTCCCCGCGCTCATGGTGGTGCGCGCGTTGAAGCAGGTAATTGAATGGCTAGGCAAACCACTTGTGATCCGTATCGATAATGGCCCGGAAAACATCAGTGAATCTCTGTTGTCATGGGCTAAATCGAAAGGGATCCAGATCCGCCATATCCAGCCAAGAAAGCCGGCTCAAAATGCCTATGTCGAGCGCTATAACAGAACAGTCAGGCAGGAATAGCTGGATCAAAACTGCTTTGAGACCATCGAACAAGCTCAAAGAGAAGCCACAAACTGGCTCTGGACATATAACAACTGACCTGAGACCCAGTTTTCCTCCACGTTTCGTGAGGATCCATGGTTTGTACTCAAGCCTCATGCGGCTATCATTTCCAGCCCTATCTGCCCTTCAAACTCGGCTGGGGTTAGGTTGTCCAAAGACAAGTGCGGTCTTTGAGTGTTGTAGTCGTATTTCCAAGCCTCAATTTCTGCCCTAGCTTCGCTCAGTGATGAGAACAGCGTTTCATTCAAGCACTCATCTCGAAAGCTGCCATTAAAACTTTCGACTAAAGCATTTTGCATGGGCTTGCCTGGTGCAATGTAATGCCAGTTAATATTTGTATCCTGACAGAACTTCAGCACCGCAGAACTGGTCATTTCAGTACCGTTGTCCGAAACTATTATCGTTGGCATTCCCCGCTTTGCGATAATGGCTTCAACTTCGCGCACAAGACGCGCTCCGAAGATAGAGGTGTCGGGAACAAGAGACACACATTCGCGGCTATAATCATCGACGACAGCTAGAACTCTAAAACGTCTGCCATCGGTAAACCCATCACTGGCTCCAACACTCATTGGTTTTTGACGGCACGACAATGGGCCTGCGAGTTCCAAGCGCGCGTTTACGACCTCCTCGTTTGCGCTCCTGCAGCCCTTCCTCTCGATACAAACAACTCAGCTTCTTCAGGGTCATAACCACCCCCTGACGTTTTAAAAGAATATGGATCCTGCGATATCAGAAACGGCGGCGTTCACTGGCCAACTGTCTGATAGCTTCACGCTACGGCTTGTCATCAGGACGAACACTTTTGTAATGCATTCTGGAGCGATCAACCTGAAGTCCAGAACAGGCCCGCCGCTCGCTCACACCAAAGCTCTGACATAAAAAGGCAACCGCTTGGCGTGAAGCAGCGGGCCCTACCACTTTCTTGAATTAACATCACGTAGCATAGCGTTATCCAGCATAGCTTCGGCAAGTAACTTCTTAAGCTTGGAATTTTCACCTTCCAAAGCCTTCAGCTTGCGGGCATCTGAAACCTCCATGCCGCCATATTTTGACTTGTACTTGTAGAACGATGCTGTGTTGATCCCATGCCTGCGACACACTTCTGCTGTTGGAACACCGCTTTCCTGTTCCTTGTTCATGCTGATGATCTGCTCTTCCGTAAAACGCGAACGCTTCATATCCCACCTCAATGTTAGGTAGAATCCTTCCACAAACTGGAGGAAATTCAGAGGAGCAGGTCAGGTTCTTTACGACTTCGACATCCGGCGATCACGGCCGTGCCACCATTGGCTTGGCAATGCTCACGAATACGATCGCCGTCATAGCCTCGATCCGCGATCAAAACCTTGGCGGCAGGTCCATCCCAGTCATAAAGGAGGCCATATGGAGCTCACCCCTAATTCCGGACAATCAAGTATACTCACTTAGATGTTTAGTCCCGCGAGCAGATGGTGTGGTTGTTTTATAAATCTGTCCGGCTCTTGTGTCCATTGTCTGGTAATATAGTCGAAGGGTGTTAGGCCCCGAAGAGCCTTGAGGCGCTTGGCGAAGTTATAGGCCTGAATAAATGTGTCCAGATGGGCTCTTAGTTCGTTGTGTGTGCGGTAATAGTAGCGCCGAACGGTTGCTTCTTTAAGGGTTCTGTTCATGCGCTCGACCTGGCCATTTGTCCACGGATGGGCTGGTTTGGTAAGCCGGTGGTCAATGTCATTTTGGGCACAAGCCAGAACAAATGCATGAGCACGAAACAACTGGCCTGTTGTGAGCAAATGTTGAACCTCACTGGCGTTCCAGCTGTACCCTTTGGGGTCAGTGAACTGGGTGCCGTTATCGGTCAGCACGGTATGGATCTTGTAGGGAACCGCTTCAATAAGGGCCCGCAGAAAGGTACTGGCAATCCTTCTGGTGGCTTTTTCAAAGAGTTTGACAAAGGCGAACTTTGAGGTTCGGTCAATGGCAACGAACAAATAGAGCTTGCCTTCTTGCGTACGAACCTCAGCAATATCAAGATGAAAGTAACCAATTGGATAGGCTTTGAAGCGTTTCTTGTTCGCTTTCATATCCGGTGGTGGCAGGCGCGAAATCCCATGGCGCTGGAATAAGCGATGCAGGGACGAGCGGGTCAACTTCGGGATCGTTTCCTGCAGAGCATAAAGGCAGTCATCGAGTGGCAATAAAGAGTGCTTGCGAAAAGCGACACACGCCGCTTCTTCTGCCACGCTCAGGACTGTGGAGCGGGGATTCTTCCGCCCCATAGGTTGATCTTCCACGCTATTGCGATATTTCCACTTCATCACCGTTTTGGGATTGATGTTATAGCGCCGGCTCAACTCTTTGATGGTTGCATCCGATTTTTGTATGGCTGATCGAACCGCGTGAGTAGTCGTGGCGCTGCCGTGTAATACCTGTCCCATAGCCCCTCCTTACAAGATGGTGTCAACGATAAACTGATTCCATCTTCTCGCGGGACTAAACATCTAAACTGCGGCAAGTTGAAGTCCTGACGGGGCAAGGAATGGCGCGCATGGATGGGTAGTGTCAATAATCTTTCGCACTTTTTGTTTTCAAGCAACGGCTCCGGTTTGATCTTCGGTGTCCTCGAAGAGTGGCTTCATGTTCATGTAGCGTTTTGTGGCCTATGTGGTTCCAGCGATGTGCCTTAATCTGGCGGCCGCTAGGTTAAGGCAGGACTTTCCGTCTGGAAACGCCCCAACTACCCGGGTTCTGCGACGAATTTCTTTCATGATACGCTCCAGTGGATTGTTTGTTCGGATCTTACGCCAGTGGCTGTCAGGAAAGGCATAAAAGCTCAGCGTCTCGCCAATGTGGTTTTCAATAAGTTCTGCGGCTTTCGTCATTTTCCGCGAACGTAGGTCAGCGATGACAGCCTCCGCTTTTTGCTGAGCCGCCTGATGGCTTTCCTACGCATGGATCGCCTTGAGCATATGGCTCACCTCCCGTACTTTGGTGGAGGGTAGTTAAGAAAATACATTACGGTAGCGAGAAGGAGCTGAAAACGATCCAGTGAATCGTTTTCCCTTGGAGCGAACCATACAACGCTGCCAGCGGGCCTCAGGCAAATACTCTTCAATGCTTTCAATCAACCCACGGCAGGCATCGGAAATGATTAATTGCACACCGGAAAGGCCGCGATCTATCAAATGGCGTAGAAATGACGACCAGCCAGACTTATCTTCCTTGGCCCCCTCTTTGATCCCGAGAATCTGGCGATATCCTTCTGAATTGACAGCCGAAGCCACCAGCAATGAAACATTGCGTACTTCCCCAGCCCAAGTGCGCTTCATCACAATGCCGTCCAGATACAGGTAAGGGTGGTTGCCCTCGATGGGGCGCTGGCACCATTGCTCGATCTTGGCATAGATCTTCTTATTGTGGTTGGATACTGTACCTGGCGACACCCGCGTGCCCCACAGAGCCTCGGTTATATCTTCTACACGGCGTACTGAGACGCCGGCCAGATATATCTCGATAAGCGCTTCTTCTACCGAGCTTTCCCGGCGCTGGTAACGCTCGATGATGGCCGTCTCAAAGGCTTGCTTGCGCAGCTTCGGCATCTTCAGTTTCACCGGCCCTGCCTTGATATGCAGAGAGCGCTCATAGCGTCCAGCCCCGCACAATTGGTCGGCTTCCGCATCCAGCATCGCATTCAAGGCCTCTTCAACCGTGCCACGCACCATCTCGCCAAGATGGTCCTTGATCCGCGCCTCATCAATGCGGATGACGTTGTTCAATTCCTTCTGCTTATCACTCTCATCCATAATTTGATCCCCTCATCCAGTGTGAGTGGAACCGAACTCAAAAGCAAATGTGATGGAGTGGATGCCCCACCCGGCGGCATCGCAATGTGCCATATTTACGATTGAAGCAATCGAAGATTGGGAAGGGACATCCATGGCAGAGGTTAGCATTATAGGTTTAGATTTGGCAAAGCACAGTTTTCAAGCTCATGGTGCGGCACCAGACGGCAAGGTTTTATTTCGACGGAAATTGTCACGCGGGCAGATGTTACCGTTCTTTGCCAAACAAGAACCTTGTGTTGTGGCAATGGAAGCTTGCGCTACTGCCCATAGTTGGGGGCGAGAAATTCGCGCTCTGGGGCATGATGTTAAATTGATTCCCCCAATCTATGTGAAACCATTTGTAAAACGTCAAAAAAACGATGCAGCTGACGCGGAAGCCATTGCGGAAGCAGCGTCGCGCCCCACAATGCGTACGGTTCCGATAAAATCAAAGGATCAGCAAAGTCGCGCCGTGTTATTCCGTAGCCGCGATCTTTTTGTGCGTCAACGTACTCAGTTGATCAACGCCTTGAGAGCTCATTTGGCTGAGTTTGGCTGCCTCGCACCAAGAAAGGCGATACACGTTAAGAAACTGGCTGAGGCTTTGAATGCTCCGAACAGTGACCTGCCTCCTGTGGTGCTTCAACTCGGTCAGATCTACCTGGAGCAAATTGCACTGCTCACAAACCGGATCCAGTCCCTGGAAAAGCAGCTTCGAATAGAAGCGAACCAGGACAAGGCTGCGCAAAGATTGCAAACCATGCCCGGAATAGGGCCGATAACGGCCATGGCGGTTACAGCATTTGCCCCATCAATGAGCACGTTCCGCCGAGGGCGGGACTTTGCCGCATGGCTGGGGCTTGTGCCAAAACAATATTCAACAGGGGGAAGGCAGATCTTGGGCCGAACCTCGAAAATGGGCCAGCGCGATATCCGAAGGCTTTTGATCATCGGAGCTATGGCACTCATTGGTGCTGCCCGGCGGACGGGGAGGCCAGAAAGCTTATGGCTTGGAAGAATGCTTGAAAGAAAACCAAGTATGGTGGTGGCTATCGCGCTTGCAAACAAAATGGCTCGTAGATTGTGGGCTATGTTGGTCAAAGATGAAGACTACCGAAACCTGTCCCCGGCTAAATAGGTGCTTCAGGACAGGTCCGTCGGGATGTGAGGAGGGCTTTGAGCAGTAAGGGTAAACGATCGACTAGATCCGACTTGGCATAACCAGTCTTTCGCACCGGGCAAAAAGCCCGCAAATGTGTATTGGAGCCAAGTTGCGTATCTCCATACCGGCCCGCGGCAAATGCAGCGCCGCACAACGAGGCCTGACAGATGACCGCAACCGATCACATGCCAAAATTGCTCGAAAAACAACTTGCAAAACACGGGGCATCCACAGATGCGAAAAATATTGTACGTTATCAAGCCGTCGGAGCCCAAACAGCCTACATTGAGCCAGGATCGCCTTGGGAAAACGGATATTGCGAAAGTTTCAATGGGCGAATGCGTGATGAATTATTGAATGGAGAAGTCTTCTACTCGCTACGTGAAGCCCAAATAATCATAGAACGCTGGAGGAAACACTACAATACCAAACGACCGCATAGTGCTCTGGGCTACCGCCCACCAGCTCCGGAAGTCATTATTCCGATAGACCAAAGGCCAACCATGCACTAACTTTCAAAGCGGACCACTCAATAGGGGTTGCTCAACCGGAATACCACTTTCTCCTTGCTTTAAGATTGCAATGATCTGCACATCGCTAAAACGAGATTTCTTTATAAAATAAGTCCTCAAATATGAAGCAACAATATCTCTACTTTTAAACTCGATCAAATTCCGGGGGGGAATACCCAGCTCATTTGCAACCTTGCCCAAAGTTACCTCTGTCTCATAAAGACGCTCCACAGCTGCTGCTTTATACTCGTCCGTGTACTTTCCCCGTTTCCTGCTCATTCCCATCTCCTGATACAATCAAGGTTACTATACTCGATTGTCCGGAAATTGGGGTCTCAGGTCACTGTCAGATCTAGTTTGAACTTCTACAAATAAGATATTCCTCAAACCTCTCGCCCAAGGCCATCCGAGACAATAAAGCGATCAATTCGGCTTTAGAAAAGTCAAACCATGCTTCTCGACACCATCGAGGAGTTTCGAATAGGGCTTGGCGTAATTCATGTTTTGTTTGTGGATGGCGTATAATAAGTTCATCCGCGTCAATTGAGGACATAAATTTCTTTATTCTGTCGTCAGTAGCGCCAACAAGCGCCGCCTCATAAACACCGGGGTAAATGAGGTTTTCCGAACCATTAAAGTTGTCCCTTCTGAAGGCCGGAAATGCAACGTAAAGTGGTCTATACCCTAGAGCAATAAACATTGAAAATAGCTCCAAACTTCTAGTGTCCTCATTACATTCTGCCCAGATTACAGGTTTTTTACTACGAATATAATCAGCATCACTAGCTAGGGCCTCCACTTCACTCCCTTCAATATCCAATTTGAGGAGAGAATAGTCTCCATGTTCTTCTCTCAAATGCCAAAGAGGTTGTGAACATATTGCGCCAACAGAGTTTTCATCACAAGTGATGAAAGATTGAGCTCCATTATTGTTTTCTTGATTTAAGGGCTGCGGACACATCCATCCATGATACTGCCCCACAGCACACTTTTCTAAAGCCCAAGGGGTGTCCATATTCTGATTGAGGTTCCACTCCAAATAGTCCTGAATATGAATATTCGCTTCCACAGCAAGTACTTTAGAAACCTTAGCATGATTCAGTAATCCTAGTGAAAAGGTGCCCAAAAAAGCCCCTAGATCAAATAGGGTGTCACTCTTGGTCACTAACCTTGAAAAAAGGGCGCTTTCTACCGCCCCCCATTCTCCTTGCTCAGAGATAGCCCTTACAATTAAGTCATCAGGCCAGTTGGGTATTCGAAGGTTGCCATACTTCGACGCCACATGTTTAACTTCACTGTTCATCATTTTATTTCATTTGGTAAAAGATTTGAAAATGTAGGAAACTTTGAGTACATAGACGTGAAACGTTCAGCCATAATATGAATAACGATATCTGGGTTTTCCTTCTGTATAACATCATCGTACACTAAGCCTTTGTGCCAAATAAACAAACTATCTGAGAAATGTTCGGCAAGAAGTTCTACTATATAGTCCGATGTAGAATCCCTGAATATCACAGCTTTGGGGAGAGACTTATCAGGTTGCGCAAATCGGAAAGTCTCTCGTTTACCAAGATGTTCCAGATATTTCGTATCTACAGAAATTCGCTTTGCTTTTTTCTTATCTGCAGGCAGTTGATATCTTACTAAATGCTCAAGTTTGTTATCTAAACTAATAGCTTTCCAAGCGCCATTAAAGACATCTTTCGTTTTTGGGTCCATCTGATTGAAGACATCTCCAGCATATGAGGCCAGAGTAGGGGTTAAATCATTCAAAGAGATCGATTTTCTTTTCTTTTTCTCCGTCTGACAGAGATCTGAATTATTAATAGCGTCAACAATTGCCTGATATACGAAGAATGCTCCCAACCAGTTTGTGTGGCTATCACCTTTAAAGTATACGAAACCTCGTGACTTTGCGTCCTTTAGCAGACCCTCAAGATAATATACGAAATCAAGTGATTGTAGTTGTTTTGCTGGACGATTGTGGTTCTCTTTTTTGTCAGAGAAAATTTTGGGTAAGTATTCAGGGTAAACAACCGATTTCTCCGGTATAATAAACTTTAAATAATCAATAGACCTTTTTTGAAGACTCGTAAATCGTTTTTGCAAGACATTTTTTGCAC
>NZ_JARRCW010000001.1:3877500-3915000 GCF_031501865.1 Pseudovibrio sp. M1P-2-3 | reverse complement strand
CCGACCTGCACGAATGGCGTAACGACTTCCCCGCTGTCTCCAGCACAGACTCAGTGAAATTGAATTCCCCGTGAAGATGCGGGGTTCCTGCGGTCAGACGGAAAGACCCCGTGCACCTTTACTACAGCTTCACACTGGTATTCGTGATGACATGTGTAGGATAGGTGGTAGACGTTGAAACCCAGGCGCCAGCTTGGGTGGAGTCATCCTTGAAATACCACCCTTGTCCTCATGGATATCTAACCGCGGTACTACAATATCCGGGACCGTGTGTGGCGGGTAGTTTGACTGGGGCGGTCGCCTCCCAAATGGTAACGGAGGCGCGCGAAGGTAGGCTCAGACCGGTCGGAAATCGGTCGTCGAGTGCAATGGCATAAGCCTGCCTGACTGCGAGAGTGACAACTCGAGCAGAGACGAAAGTCGGTCATAGTGATCCGGTGGTCCCTCGTGGAAGGGCCATCGCTCAACGGATAAAAGGTACGCCGGGGATAACAGGCTGATGATGCCCAAGAGTCCATATCGACGGCATTGTTTGGCACCTCGATGTCGGCTCATCGCATCCTGGGGCTGGAGCAGGTCCCAAGGGTTTGGCTGTTCGCCAATTAAAGCGGTACGTGAGCTGGGTTCAGAACGTCGCGAGACAGTTCGGTCCCTATCTGCCGTGGGTGTAGGAAATTTGAGAGGATCTGTCCCTAGTACGAGAGGACCGGGATGGACGAACCTCTGGTGGACCAGTTGTGGCGCCAGCCGCATTGCTGGGTAGCTATGTTCGGAATGGATAACCGCTGAAGGCATCTAAGCGGGAAACCAACCTCAAAACTAGATCTCCCTTGAGAGCCGTGGAAGACCACCACGTTGATAGGAGGCATGTGGAAGAGTGGCAACACTCGAAGCTGAGCCTTACTAATAGCTCGATCGACTTGATCACTCCCATTAAGCTATACCCAAACATAAAAAGACTTAAATCTAAAACAGACCAATTCCAGTTGCTTTTATCCTGCCCGGTGGCTATGGCGGGGCGCCCCCACCCGATCCCATCCCGAACTCGGCCGTGAAACGCCCCTGCGCCAATGGTACTTTGTCTTAAGACACGGGAGAGTAGGGCGCCGCCGGGCATGATAAAAGCAACAAAACTCAACAAAATGAAAACACAGAACAGCAAACACCCAAAACCCCGTCCACACTTCGTGGCGGGGTTTTGTCGTTTCTAAAAACACCCCTCACTCATACCCCGCAATGAGCAAAAGGGGATAAGCGGAACCTCAACGCCGCCCATAAACAATCAAACCGAAGCCTCTTGGAAACCACTTATCCTCGGTAAGCCCTCCGCTAATTGATCGGGCTTAAAAGTAGAGATAGTCTTGCCGCATATTGAGGACTGATTTTGTGAAGAAATATCGTTTCTGTGAAGCGCTGATTATATTGAGGGGGTGTGATGAAGTATAAAAGTGAATATGCGTTTACTGGACTTGTGGAAGGTCAGATACAGTTGCTGAACTTGGGTAAGCCACTGGAAGCTTTTGACAGGTATTTTGACGTTTCCGGAGTTATGTTTGCTAACGGTGAGTTGTTTGCCGACGGCGCAGCAATGGCAAGGGAAAAGCAGGAACCGTACATTGCTGCAGCAACCAGCATCCGTGGACAGATAATAGATCTGAAGATGAACAGTGAATTACAGATATGTGTCTTTCGTAATCGCACAAGTTTCACCATAGCAGATGGCACAGTACATCAGATTGACGGTCTGTGTTGGCAACAGTGGCGAGAGGGTAAGATTGTTGAAGAGCGCTATTTTGACGGTACCAAGATGCAGTCTCAAATTGATGCCGGGATTTTGGATAAACCCGAAATATTGGTAGATACAAAGCTGTAGTATGCAGGGCAGGTACATAGGTATTAATGATTAACCTGCGTTTGACCACTTCCCCATTCGAATTGAAGTAATGGTGTGGGGTGGCTTGAAAATGTATTGCCTCTAAGGCTTATTGCTTTGTTTCCTGAGGCCACCTAATCCCTTGGAAATCTGCAGTGTCGGGCGATGTTTTAAACTCTTCGGGAGCCTTTCAAGTGATTATACCAGCGGATGTGGGGGAGGGCGCGTACTCCACTGTTCAATGGAATAAAACAATTATCGAAAAACGATGAGCCGTATGGGGTCTCTATTCCAACAAAACTTGACTCCCTTTTGTCATTTTATTTACCAAAATCTTTAACAGGGTCAAAAGTAGTGCTTGCGATGGGTAGATGGCTGGTATATCTCCGTAGGTGGGACACCCCTCCCCAACGAGGGGCACCTATCTGAAAGGATAGCTACATGGCTAATACTGAGGCACCGGCAATCAAGCCGGCGAACCCTAATTTTTCTTCGGGCCCATGCGCGAAGCGTCCGGGCTGGACACCAGCTGTATTGAATGACGCTCCTCTGGGTCGTTCCCACCGTGCAAAAATCGGCAAGGCTAAGCTGCTGGAAGCTATTGAGTTGACGCGCGCCGTCCTCAAAGTGCCGAACGATTATAAAATCGGTATTGTTCCTGCGTCCGACACAGGTGCTGTTGAAATGGCGCTGTGGTCTCTACTGGGTGAGCGTCCGGTAGACATGCTCGCTTGGGAAAGCTTTGGGTCAGGTTGGGTCACTGATGTGGTCAAGCAACTCAAAATTGATGGCGTGCGGCGCATTGAAGCCGGTTACGGTGAACTTCCTGACCTTACCCAAGTGAATTTCGACAATGACGTAGTGTTCACATGGAATGGAACCACTTCTGGTGTACGCGTTCCAAACGGGGACTGGATTGCGGAAGACCGCAAGGGTTTGACGATCTGTGATGCCACGTCTGCGGCGTTTGCACAGAACCTCGATTTTGCGAAACTGGATGTTACGACTTTCTCTTGGCAGAAAGTTCTGGGCGGTGAAGCTGCTCATGGTGTTTTGATCCTGTCTCCACGTGCTGTTGAGAGACTGGAAAATTACACACCCGCATGGCCTTTGCCGAAGATTTTCCGCATGACAAAAGGCGGGAAGCTGATTGAGGGCATCTTTACGGGTGCTACAATCAACACACCAAGTATGCTGTGCGTTGAGGACTACCTTGATACCTTGAAATGGGGTCAAAGCGTTGGCGGCCTTGAGGGCTTGATTGGCCGTGCCGATGCCAATGCGAAAACCCTTGGCGACTGGGTTGAGAAAACGGACTGGGTTGACTTCCTAGCTGTTGACCCTGCAACACGCTCCAACACTTCTGTTTGTTTGAAGATTGTTGACGAGCAGGTTGCTGCGTTGGATGAGAAAGCTCAGGCAGCTTTTGCCAAGGCACTCGTGAGCGCTCTTGATGCAAACGATGTTGCCTATGATATTGGCGCTTATCGTGATGCACCCTCTGGCCTGCGCATTTGGGCAGGAGCAACCATCGAGACTGCAAATGTGGAAGCACTTTTGCCGTGGCTCAACTGGGCTTTTGCCAGTGAAAAAGCGAAGCTAGAGGCCTCCTGAGGTTTTCGGTCAACCCGTCTTTCAAATCAAATCGGCTGCTTGAAGCAGCCGGCACTTCTCCAGTTTCCAATCGAGGACATGTATCATGGCTCCTAAAGTACTTATTTCAGACAAGCTTTCTCCTGCTGCCGTTCAGATTTTCAAAGATCGCGGCTGTGATGTGGATTTCCTTCCAGATGTAGGCAAGGACAAGGAAAAACTTGCAGAAATCATCGGTAATTACGATGGTTTGGCTATCCGCTCTGCTACCAAAGTGACAGAGAAGATCATTGCTGCGGCAACCAACTTGAAAGTGGTTGGCCGCGCAGGTATCGGTGTGGACAATGTGGACATTCCAACAGCCACAGCCCGCGGTATCATTGTGATGAACACCCCGTTCGGCAACGCGATCACAACGGCTGAGCATGCAATTGCAATGATGTTTGCAGTGGCGCGCCAGATCCCTGCTGCCGACACATCCACTCAGGCAGGCAAGTGGGAAAAGTCCCGCTTCATGGGTAAGGAAATCACCTCCAAGACATTGGGTCTTATTGGTTGTGGTAACATCGGTTCTATAGTGGCCGAGCGTGCTCTTGGCTTGAAAATGAAAGTGGTTGCGTTTGATCCATTCCTCTCTGAGGAACGGGCTCAGGATCTGGGCGTAGAGAAAGTTGAGCTGGACGAGCTGTTTAGGCGCGCCGACTTTATTACCCTGCACACTCCGCTCACTGACAAGACGCGCAATATCATTGATGCCGATGCCATCGCCTCCATGAAAGACGGTGTTTATATCGTCAACTGTGCCCGTGGTGGTCTGGTTAATGAGGCAGCTCTTGCTGAGGCGTTGAAGTCGGGCAAAGTTGCCGGTGCTGCGGTTGATGTTTACGAAGTCGAGCCTGCAAAAGAAAATGCTTTGTTTGGTATTCCAAACCTTGTGTGTACGCCGCACCTTGGCGCTTCTACAACAGAAGCTCAGGAGAACGTGGCTCTGCAAGTTGCCGAGCAAATGGCGGACTACCTCATAAATGGCGCGGTTTCCAACGCGCTCAACATGCCATCCATTACAGCCGAGGAAGCTCCAAAGCTGACACCGTTTGTGAAACTGGCTGAGCTGCTTGGATCGTTTGCCGGTCAGGCAACGGAAACCGGCCTTAAAGAAATTCGCCTTGAGTATGAAGGTGAAGTGGCTGAAATGAATGTGAAAGCACTTACCGCGTCAGCCGTGACAGGTGTGCTGCGCCCGCAGCTGCAAACCGTTAATATGGTTTCTGCACCGTCCGTTGCCAAAGAGCGCGGCATTGTGATTGAAGATGTACGCCGCGAGCAGCAGGGTGTTTACGAGAACTACATCCGCCTGACTGTGAAAACAGAGCGTCAGGAACGCTCCGTTGCCGGAACCGTGTTTGCTGATGGCAAGCCACGCCTTATCCAGATCAAGGGCATCAACATGGAAGCCGAACTTGGCGAGAACATGCTGTATGTAACCAACGAAGATAAGCCGGGCTTCATTGGTCAGCTTGGCTCAATTTTGGGGGATGCTGGCGTAAACATCGCGACCTTCAACCTTGGCCGTAAAGTTGCAGGCCATGAGGCAATCTGTCTGGCTGAGATCGATGGCGAACTTCCAGAGGAAACTTTGAACCGGATTGAAGCAATTGATCAGGTGAAGCAGGTGAAGCAACTTCGCTTCTAATAAAGACAGAGTTTACGGAATGAATAGGCGGCCAGTTGGCCGCCTTTTTTGTGAGTGGTTTTGTAGGTCCTTCCAAATACCACTTGATAAGGGAAGCGGGCCTTATTCCAGACACGCTGCATGCCTATTGAATTCAATCAAACGACAAGAACTCGCTCGAAATAAAGAAATTAGAGCGCGAGGTGTGAATGAATTGAACGCAACGTGCTCTAATTTTGTCCGGTTAATGAAGTCTTGTGGTTTTATTGAAATAAATCAAACCGAATACATTTCTGGATGAGAGGTTTTTTAAGAAAAACCACAGTGAAGGGGTCGTCATAACGGTATGATGATATTATAAGACTGTCGTAACTACCCCGGCTCCCGACCGGGGTTTCATGTGTTTAATGTATGTTTTGCCTGAAGAGTAAAACTGCAAGCTTTGACCTGAAAAAATCTGGTTAAATGCCGCCACAGGAGGGCGAAAAGTCATGGCCAACGTTGTCGTAGTTGGATCGCAATGGGGTGATGAAGGCAAGGGTAAAATTGTTGATTGGCTCTCTGAGCAGGCGGATGTGATCGTTCGCTTTCAAGGTGGTCATAATGCAGGCCATACCCTTGTGATTGACGGCGAGAGCTACAAGCTGTCCCTTCTGCCATCGGGTGTTGTTCGCGGAAAGCTATCCGTTATTGGCAATGGTGTGGTGGTTGACCCTCATCATCTGGTTTCCGAAATCGAGAAGCTGAAAAAGCAAGGCGTAAACATTACTCCAGAAGTTTTGCGAATCGCTGACAACGCAACGCTTATTCTGTCATTGCACCGCGAGCTGGATGCCCTTCGCGAGAACGCAAGCTCCAAAGAAACGCGCATTGGTACAACCAAGCGTGGTATTGGACCTGCCTATGAAGATAAAGTAGGCCGCCGCGCTATTCGCGTTATGGATCTGGCCAATTTGGAAACCCTTCCAGCCAAGATCGAGCGTCTCTTGACACATCACAATGCCCTACTGAAGGGTTTGGGTGAGCCGGAAGTTTCCGCGGACGCACTTTTTGAAGAACTCTCCGGAGTTGCCGATAAAATTCTGCCATATATGGATATGTCCTGGCGCTTGCTGGATAAGGCACGCCGTGAAGGCAAACGCCTGCTGTTCGAAGGTGCGCAAGGCGCGCTTCTGGACAACGACCATGGAACCTATCCCTTTGTAACTTCGTCTAATACCGTTGCTGGACAAGCTGCAACAGGTTGTGGACTTGGCCCTGGCTCTGTTGATTATGTTCTGGGAATCACCAAAGCTTACACAACCCGTGTAGGTGAGGGACCTTTCCCGACTGAACAGCTCAATGAAGTGGGTCAGTTCCTTGGTACACGCGGACATGAGTTTGGAACCGTTACAGGACGTAGCCGCCGGTGTGGCTGGTTTGATGCTGTAATCGTACGCCAGACGGTTTGTACTAGTGGTATCAGCGGGATTGCGTTGACAAAACTTGACGTTTTAGATGGTCTGGACGAAATTAAGATCTGTGTCGGGTATGAACTGGATGGAGAGCGGATAGACTACCTACCCGCATCACAAGGGGCACAGGCAAGGGTTGTACCGATCTATGAAACCTTGCCGGGCTGGAAAGAGTCCACTGAAGGGGCACGTAGTTGGGCTGAACTTCCGGCACAAGCTGTTAAATACGTGCGCCATGTGGAAGAGTTGATTGGTGCACCAGTGGCGCTGCTTTCAACAAGCCCTGAGCGAGAAGATACAATTCTGGTTCAAAACCCGTTCCAGGACTAAGCGGTACTTCGATACTCTAGAGCGGGTTCTACTTGATTTTTCAATCAGGTACCAAGAAGCCGCTGGACGTGGAAATTTAGAGCATAGCCCGTGTTTTTGCACGGATATGCTCTAGAAACTAAGAGAAGATGCAATGGCGGACTACTATTCCGTTCTTAAAAAAGCGATTGGCGGGCTTCAGGAGAATACGGGCTCTGCTCGTCGCGCTGTTTATCAACGTGCAAGAAATGCAATTGTTAAACAGCTCAAGAACTATGACCCGCCGTTGTCGCCTGCGCAAATCACAGATGAACAACTGAAGCTGGAAGAGTGTATCCGGAAAGTTGAGGCGGAAGCTGCTCGCGAATCTTTGGGCTTGAGCACACCGGCCCCTCAAGGATCAACTCCACCAACCCCAGCATCAGCCCCAACCCCTGACGCAGGCAAGCAGCCCGAACAGGGGAAGCCGGGCAAAGGGAAGCCAAAACCCGAACCAACACCTGACACATCTTCCTCCGATCCTGCAAAGCTGAAACCCGAAGGGCCAGCGGCTGAGAAAATGCCGCATAAGCCAGAGGGCAAGCCTGCTCGGGATAAGAAGAGCGCCGAGGCTAAAGACAAATCTGCGCATCAGAAGATGGAAGCGGCAAACGGCAAGTCCGACTCCAAACCTGCAAAAGAAGCCGCTGATAATAAGGATGTGTTTGCAGACGCGGAAAAAGCAGCAAAAGATCTTGAGAAATCTACTGGTGAAAGCCGTAGGCAGAGTCGGGAACAGAAAAAACAGGCGGGAGCTCAGAATAAGAGCAAAGAGCCGAAGCTTGATGAAGCCGGGCCGGGTAAAGCCAGCAAAGGTGTAAAGCGGGACAAAGATGCCGACTGGGTGCCGGGTAAAGGGCGCAAAGCACAGGCAGAAGGGACCACCCAACAACCAAAGACCGAGGAACCTGCAGCAGCGGGGCCCAAAAAACCTTTGGGCGGGGCGGAACGTCCCTTGCATGCGAGTGAGACGGAGCGTCCTCTTGCAGGAATGGGTGAGGGACTACGACCGTCCCGCATGCCGCAACTAATTGTTCTTTTTGTCATCGCCCTGCTGTTTGCTTTGGGGGGGTATGTGGTCTATTCGCAACGGGATGCGATCCTGTCTGGGCTGGATTCTCTTATGAATTCCTCACAGACGCAGGAAACGGCACCTGTACAGGAACCGCAGTCGGAACCTCCCAAGAAGAACGATGATCGCCTGCTGGACAGTAGCCTTCAGGTTGCGCCGGATGCCAAAAACGTAACCACATTGAAAATAACTGGAAGCGGTGAGGACTATAAAGTCTCCTCATCTTCTTCTGATGCAGGAAAAGCCGTCGCCCTTGCGCCGCCGGTGGTTCCTGATTCTGAAACAATGCAGTCAAAGCCGGTGCAAACCAATTCCGTTCGTCCGGCAAAGGCTATTGAATCTGATGTTGGCGGGGTAACCGTTGCCCTACAAAGTATCCTCTATGAAGAGCCGACGGAGACGGGCAGTTCCGGCAGCGCTACCCACGGGCGGGTTCTGTGGAGTTTGGACAGAGGCAACCAGACTGGCGGCGATACGGTGAACGCAAAGGTGATGCTTCCCGAGCGTGACATGAACATCAATATGAAGATCATGCCCAATGCAGATAGTTCGCTTCCTGCAAGCCATCTGGTGGAAATCCGTTTTGAGCTGCCAGAGGGCTTTAGTGGTCAGGGGATCGCCGAGGTGCCAGGCGTGATCATGAAAACCGCAGAAGCGGAGCGCGGTGAAAAACTGGTTGGCGCATGGGTGAAAGTGTCAGACAATCTGTTCTGGATAGCTCTTTCTGATCAATCCGAGGATATCTCCCAGAATCTGGCGTGGCTCAGTGAGCGGGAGTGGATTGATATTCCGATGCTCTATAACAACCAAAAGCGTGCAATTCTTACCTTTGAAAAGGGTGAGCAAGGGGGCCGCGTTCTGGCTCAAGCCATTAAATCCTGGCAGTAAGTATTGTTTTAGAACACGAAACGCATGCCTGAAGAGCGCTCTCTTGTGTTTTAACTAAAAGATTTCTTGAAAAATATAATTTCTATCGTCATTCTGCCCCCATTCCGAGGGGTGCTTCCATAAAAGCTGAGATGGCTCTGCCGAACCCTTAGAACCTGATCCGGGTAATTCCGGCGAAGGGACAGGAACCTGAGCCCAAATCCCGGGTCTCCACCAATGCTGCATTTATGCGACGGGAGATCCTTTTAATGTTTGATTGCTATAGAACGCCTGCTGGTGTTTGGCTGTGCTGTTTGCCCTCTTTTCTCAATCGGGAAAGAAAGGGAGCAAGGCATGCTTAAAAAGTCACTTCTTTCTCTTTTAAGGGGTGCTGGCGGGCTTGCAGTTTTCATTTTACTTTGGGAGTTCATTGTCTGGTTCTTCGAGCTACCACGCTACATGCTGCCGGGGCCTTTTGCAGTGTGGGACGCGCTTATCACCCAGTGGTCTTACCTGCTCTATCATGCAAGTATCACGGCCGGTGAAACGTTGCTCGGCTTCGTCTTTGGTACTTTGGCGGGTATTTACCTTGCCCTGTTGCTGAGTTGGTCTTCCCTTATCCGCCGTCTTCTGTTGCCGTCCATCACCGCTAGCCAGTCCTTTCCTGCGTTCGCCATTGCGCCCTTGCTGGTGCTCTGGTTCGGGTTCGGGCTGGCCTCCAAGGTGATCATGGCGGTTTTTGTGATCTTTTTCTCGATCACCTCAACCTTCTATGACGGGTTACGGCGAACGGATACGGCCCTGCTGGATCTGGGGCATCTGTACCGGCTGAACCGAAGGCAAATGCTTTGGTATATCCGCATTCCGGCAGCGCTTCCTGCGTTGTCTTCGGGGCTGCGTATTGCTGCTGTGTTTGCACCCATTGGCGCCATCGTCGGCGAATGGGTCGGGGCGAAAGGCGGTCTGGCTTTTATCATGTTGCAAGCCAATGCGCGCATGCAAACACCAACCATGTTTGCGGCGCTTATCCTGCTTGCTGCGATGGTGCTCATACTCCGCGCTCTTGTCGAATATGCCACTTCCAAGATGGTTTATTGGCAGCAAGAGCAATAAAAATTTTTAATTGAGGGAACTCTCTATGAAACTTTTGGGAACGCTGGCAGCTGCTGCCTTGCTTGCCTCCTCTATTCAGGCCAGCGCAAACGAAAAACTCACTGTCTTGCTGGACTGGTTCGCAAATCCGGACCACGCTCCGATTATTGTTGCTCAGGCGCGCGGGTTCTTTGAAGCGGAAGGGCTGGATGTGGAGCTTATCGAGCCCGCAGATCCAGCCATGCCGCCGCGCCTTGTGGCTGCGGGTAAGGGCGACATCGCCATTTCCTACCAGCCGACACTCCATGCCCAAATTAACGAGGGTATGCCGTTGGCACGAATTGGTACTTTGGTGGCCACACCGCTCAACACCTTGATTGTTTTAGAAGATGGACCCATTAAGAACCTGAGTGACTTAAAGGGAAAGACCATCGGTCATTCTGCTGTCGGTTTTGAAAGTGCCATGTTGAACCAGATGCTGAAAAGCAATGGTCTGAGCAAAGATGATGTGGAGCTGATCAATGTGAACTTCTCCTTGTCTCCTAGCCTGCTAGCTGGCCGGGTTGATGCGGTGATCGGTGGATATCGCAATTTCGAGTTGACGCAAATTAATATTGAAGGCGGCAAGGGGCGTGCCTTTTTCCCCGAAGAGAACGGTGTTCCTGTTTATGATGAGCTGATTTATGTCGCTCACAAGGACAAGGTGGAAGATCCGCGTTATGCCAAATTCCTTGCGGCTATTGAGGCGGCAACGGTTTACCTGCTCAATCATCAGGAGGATTCATGGAAAGGGTTCCTTGAAGTCTATCCGAAGCTGGATGACGAGCTGAACCAGCGGGCCTGGTCGGACACTCTGCCTCGTTTTGCAGCGCGCCCAGCTGCTTTGGACAGTGGCCGTTATGAGCGCTTTGCCCAGTTCTTGAAAGAGGCCGGTCTTATTGAACAGGCTCCGCCGGTTGAAACCTATGCGGTCGAAATTCGCTAGGGGCATCCCTAACAAATAGGTAAAAGCAGATGATAGTTGGCAGCGCTTTTGAGATGGTCAAGAGCGCTGTCATTTCACCAGAACCAGGTCCTTGCGGGTCATCATCACATCCCGCCCCAGTGTTTCCATTAGGGCGTTGTAAAAGGCCAGAAGCGAACCTTCTGAATGGGCCTGACATATTTCAATGGCTTCTCTAATGTCTTTTTGAGGGCCTTTTTTCAAAGCTTCAACCAGTGCCCTGTGCCGCATTTTCTGGCCCAGAAATTTTTCAGAGAATGCAATCGAAGCATCGCCCGCTAAAAGATAGTGGAGGTGTTGACGTAAGGGGATGGGCATAAGGCGCATGGGCAGCTCCAGAAGTGCCAGTTCGGGGGCAAGGGCACGCGTCCTCTCACTCACAACTGAAAAGCCAGTCAGCGAACTTTCCGCGCTAATCAAATCCTCTGTTTGTTCAACAATATGACCGAGGGCCCCATACTTATACCGATCCATGGTTCCCACATTGCCAACAGCGGCTGGCCCCGTGTAAATGGAAATGGTTATGGCGAGCTTGAGCTCATCAAGCCCATTGGCTTTAAGGTGAAACATGTCCCGTTGATTGTAAAGATCCAGCTTTTGTTGCATCTGAAGAGCAGCACGGCAGGCAAGGGATGCGTGATTGGCGTCTTTCAAGGGGGCGTTCCATAAACCCACAAGACCGCAGGGTCGCAGCGTGTCCACACACCCGTCAAAGCGCTGAACGCACCGGCCCAGCATGGTGAGCAAAGTGTTGGAAACCACAAGCAGTTGGGAAGCGTTCAGGTGTTTTTCCAAGCTTGACAGCTCACTCAGGCCAACTCTTAAAACAGTCACTTCCTCTTTCCGGTTGTCCAAAAGGCTTGTCCTGTTCGTGAGCATGAGTTTGCCAAGGGCTTTGGTTGCCAGCGATGAGCCTAGCAGTCGCTTTAGCTCCTGTAGTGTTCTGTATTTTCCAACCGCATAGAAAGCCTGAGCGATGACAATGCACACCAGCGCCGTGATTACCGCATAAAGAGGGTCAAGCAGGGTGGATTTTGAAAAATAGAAATAACCACTTGTTGAGAGGCTCACCATTATGGCGCCTGAAATAAGCGGAATGGCTTTGATCGGCGATAAAAGGCCAATGCAGAGCAGCGCGAAGGCTCCCAGAACAAAGGTGAGTGCTGCTTCTGCGGAGGTAATCCAAACGGGCCGTTCCAGATAGGTTTGTGTAAGAAGTGCTGAAAGAGCGCTTGCGTGGGTGAGCGTATTTCTTTGGTTCGAGCCAATGAGGACGACTGCCCCCCCTGCAACTTTTAGGAAATCCTCGCGGGCATTTTCAGATAGAAGCTGGGTACTGGTGAACACCGAAGAGGGCGGAGTGCTTGAGCTGGCGAGTAAAAAACTGTGAAAGCGGGTTAGGGGAAGCAGCTGTCCGCCCAACATGATTTCAAGCGGATGGCTTGCGAAGAAGCCTTGATTCAAGCGCTCTTCCGGGCTTGGCGGTTTTTGCCCTCCAAAGATGGCAAGTGGCTTACTCATCAACTGGCTGGCAAGGACAAGCGGCATGCTCGGGCGTTCCTCATAAACCAGTGGGTAGTTGGAGGAGTGGCTTGAAAGCCACGGGAAATCTGCCAGCCCAACCTTTGGGTCCTTGAAGATATCCAGAGCACCTTTTCCATCAATGATAACCGAATACTGCTTAAGTTTGCCCGCTAGAATAAGGTCATGATCGGGCAGTGAAGAGGGGGGAAGCAAGCCAAGCTCTCCCCTTTGCTGGAATTTTTTATAGAGCCAGTCCAAATGGATGGGGGAGGTGGGGTCAGGTATGGAAAGGTCGCCATCCAGAACAATCTGCTTTGCGCCAGCTTGGGCTGCAAGTTCAATCAGCTCTCCCATATGGGCTCGGGTGGAATGATAAGGGGAGACTGCTTCTTGCTGTTCCTCTTCCATCAAAATGGTGAGAACGGGTGGCGCCGGTGTCTCATGGGTTTCGCTTTTCCAGGAAGTGACTGGGAAAAGGAGAGTAAGATCATAATCAAGCAATGTTTCAATAAATGCGGGAGATGTCAGCCGCAACAGGCTTGAAAATATTAGGAAGATGCTTGCTATACAGCAGCTAAACACCTTGAGCTTTTTTAGTCTCGATCCCGACCCGTCCACCATGTACCTCGCTCACCGTGCGTGTGGCTTGCCCTAAAACGGTTTGTGTTCGAGTTAAAAACACTTCACCGCTTTAATTCTTTATGCGCGCGTACCTTTATCTAAAAAACCGGTATCCACTTTTTGGAGATACGCTGCAGAGCGCGGGGCGTCTCATTTACGAAACGAAGGAATCTTAAAAAAATACGCCCCTCCTACAGTCTAGGAGAGGCGTAAATCGGGAACAACTTTGTGATCTCTTTAGGTCGAATCTGCAAGGCCGGCTTAATGAGCTTCTATCTGCTTCTCATTTGCTTCCTGCATGGCCATCGCAGTTTCCTGAACCGCTTTTTGCACTTTTTCAAAGGCGCGTACTTCAATCTGGCGCACACGCTCGCGGCTCACACCAAACTCGGAGGAAAGCTCTTCAAGCGTCAACGGTTTTTCAGAGAGGCGGCGCGCAGTGAAAATGCGTTGCTCGCGTTCATTTAAAACAGCCATTGCGTCTTTGAGCATTGTGCGCCGTGTATCCAGCTCTTCTTGCTCTGCAAAGTTGGTTTCTGGCGTGTCTGCGTCGTCCACCAGCCAGTCCTGCCACTCGCCGGAATCGCCTTCATCAGAGCGCAGCGGCGCATTGAGCGAAGCATCTCCACCAAGGCGGCGGTTCATGGAAACCACTTCACTTTCGTGCACGCCCAAGGTAGTGGCAATTTGCTTAATCTGGTCGGGACGCAAATCCCCATCATCCAGAGCCTGAATTTTACCCTTCAACCGGCGCAGGTTGAAAAACAGGCGCTTCTGGTTTGCCGTTGTCCCCATTTTTACAAGAGACCACGTACGCAAAATATATTCTTGAATGGAAGCCTTGATCCACCACATGGCATAGGTGGCAAGGCGGAAGCCTTTATCCGGCTCGAATTTCTTCACAGCCTGCATCAAGCCCACATTTCCCTCGGAGATAACTTCTCCCAGAGGCAGGCCGTAACCGCGGTAACCCATAGCGATTTTTGCGACAAGGCGCAGGTGGGAATTGACAAGATTTTCAGCCGCAGAAGCATCGTCATGCTCTTTAAAGCGCTTGGCGAGCATGTACTCTTCCTGCGGCTGCAACATTGGAAACCTACGAATTTCATCGAGGTAGCGGCTCAGTCCTTCACTATTGGACAGAGCCGGGACATTCTGGGCCATTTATGCACCCCTCCATAAACACGTGAACCCTGCTAGCCCCTTGCTAGGCGCTTATTGGCGAACACTTGATGCACCTCACTATGAGCGTGCCTGGAAAACCCAAATTAGACATGAACGCTTAATATGGGGATAGTATGGCGTTAAAACTACCTCAATACATGAGTTTTTGATCTAAATTTTTCGTAGGGATTGTAAAATTTGTGTGAGGTCGTGCGGAATAGGAGATTCAAATCGCATCAATTCGCCGGTTCTGGGGTGTGAAAAAGCAAGCAAACCTGCATGAAGTGCTTGTCTTTTAAAATTCCCGACAAGAGATTTGAGCGGTTCTTCAAAACGGTTGAACTTGGTCTTGAAACCAGCACCGTAATCCATGTCTCCCATGAGCGGGTGGCTGATGTGGGCCATGTGAACACGAATTTGGTGGGTTCTTCCTGTCTCCAGACGGCATTCCACAAGGCTCGCAACAGGGGCTGCGTCCTCCGGTCCAAAACGCTCTTGAACCTGCCAGTGAGTAATGGCGGTGCGCCCGCCTGTTTTGACAACAGCAATCTTCTGCCGGTTGGCAACCGACCGCGCCAGATTGGCATCAATGGTTCCCGAAGGGGAGGCAGGAGCACCCCAGACAATAGCCTTATAGGCCCGCTCCAGTGGTCCGGTACGGCCATGGTCGGCAAACTGGTCCGCAAGGCCCTGATGCGCCATATCATTTTTGGCACTTACCAAAAGGCCCGTGGTGTCTTTGTCCAGACGGTGCACAATGCCGGGGCGCTTGACGCCGCCAATGCCGGAAAGGGAAGAGCCGCAGTGGTGCAAAAGTGCGTTGACCAGCGTTCCATCGGGATTGCCAGCTCCGGGGTGAACCACAAGCCCTGCTGGCTTGTTGATCACGATCAGGTCTTCATCCTCATAGACAATGTCTAGAGGAATGTCTTGGGGCTGGGGTTCAGCCGGTTCCGCTTCTGGAACATTGAGTGTAACTACATCTCCTTCATTGACCCGCGTTTTGGGCTCGACTACGTTGCGCCCAGAAATGGAGACCTGTCCGGATTTGATGAGAGCTTGAATCCGGTTGCGGCTGATGTCGTCAAAGCGGGCAGCAAGGAAAGCATCAAGGCGTTTTCCCTTGTCCTTTGCTTCGGCTGTTATGCACTCAGGTGCGTTAGCGCCCATGTCTTCAACTATATTACACGGCTCAATGCCATTTGGAGAGTTATTGTTCATGCCAAATCCTGTTAATGACAGCACCGAGAACCAGCAGGACGCACCGCTGGATCCTGCCATGGCCAGTGTGCAGCATAAACTGCGTCGGCTGTTAATGGGGTCCAGTCTTGTGATGGTCATCGGCCTCATAGCCGTCTTTGCTGCCATCTTCTACAAGCTAAACGCTAGAAATACCAATCTGTCGGGAGATAATATCGCGGCAACTGTGGCTATTGGTCAAAATGCCCGTGTGTTGAGCGTCACCAACCAAGATGGCCGCCTTATCCTGCTTATAAATAAAGATTCTGCACAATCGCTTGTGTATATTGACCCTGTTACGGGAAAAATTCTCGGTAAAACAGATTTTATGGCAAGATAAGTGGGAAAAAGTGATTATCTCCCTTTGAGGGGGCTTGCCAAGCCCGCGGGAAGTGATTAAACACCCGCACATCGCGAACAGCGAAGCTTAGGCGCCCATCGTCTAGCGGTTAGGACGCCGCCCTTTCACGGCGGAAACAGGGGTTCGATTCCCCTTGGGCGTACCAAAGTTTTGTTGATCAAGAACAGCACCTTAAAGTGTTGTAGTGTGCGCCCATCGTCTAGCGGTTAGGACGCCGCCCTTTCACGGCGGAAACAGGGGTTCGATTCCCCTTGGGCGTACCATTTCTTTTTTGCGGTTCAAAGGTCGTCATATGGCCTTTAGTGTGCGCCCATCGTCTAGCGGTTAGGACGCCGCCCTTTCACGGCGGAAACAGGGGTTCGATTCCCCTTGGGCGTACCATTTTCTCTTCCCTCGATGCAATCTAGTTATTTTGAGATCTTTTCTTGGTCTGCCTTTGCTTATGCTTTGCCGCTTGGTTTATGGTGAAAAAGTCGTGCTTCAGGGCGTATCCATCGAACTATAAGAGTGTCCTTCAATAGGATACGCGCCAAAACATAAAGCTGCGTGCAGCTGGGGCTGAAATTCAGCAAAGTTGATGCTAGAACCAGCGCCCGTTGAGCCCTGCACCTAAGTGATGCTCTTTTGTTTCCTCGTCCACATCGCTCCACAATGGTTCTTTTTCCGGAGTGTGGGCGCGGTTTTTCACAGAAACTTCAAGAGACTGCGCCAACTGCTGGTTCATCTCCCGAATGTCTTCAAGACTGTCATGCACGGACAGCTGACTATCCGCCTGCACAGGCCCGCTGGATGGCCGTTTGGCTGTGTGGTGGTTTGAATGTGACGACCGTTTGGTACGCATAGGATCGCTACTCATATCAAGTTTGCCCTTCTTCCCGAAACCTGACTTTCGCTTATATACATAGTTTATGTTCTCCTAATGGATAAACAGGGCCTGTGTATAGTTGCGAAATTTTTGAAGGGGACTTGGTTATACCCCATTATTAACGTAGTTGTACGCATGCCTAAGGGGAGGATGCAAGAGGGAGAATAGTCGAAATCTTGCAGGGAAAAACTGTGACTTCTTAGCACTTCGCTGAATGCGTGGAAAAATGAGAGGACCTTTTGAGGTTCCCGAAAAATTCTAGAGGTCTGTTTATGATGTTGGTGGCGCGCCACAATTCAATTTTGGAGATAGCTCGTAAGTCGGGAAAGGTGGAGGTTGATGATCTGGCGACAAAGTTTTCCGTCAGTCCGCAAACCATCCGCAAGGATTTGAATGAGCTTTGCGAGCAAGGGCTTCTGGCCCGTGTTCATGGGGGAGCCCTACCTGCCTACGGGGTGGAGAATGTAGGGTACACCGCGCGTAAGGATATTGCTGGTGCTGAAAAGGAAGAGATCGGGCAGGCCGCTGCCAGTCTTATTCCCAATGGTGCCTCTTTGTTTGTGAATATTGGAACCACCACCGAGGCTGTAGCCCGGGCGCTTGTGCGCCATCACGACTTGATGGTGATTACAAACAACCTCAATGTGGCGGGCACACTGCGCCCGTTTCCAGAAATTGAGGTGATTATGGCTGGCGGCGTTGTCCGCTCTTCCGATGGCGGGATCGTGGGGGAGGCCGCCGTTGATTTTATCAAACAGTTCAAGGTGGACTTTGCGATCATCGGCAGCTCGGCCATTGATGCGGATGGCGGCCTGCTCGACTTCGATTTTCGCGAAGTGAAAGTTGCGCAAGCCATTATTGAAAATGCACGTCAGGTTATTCTGGTGGCAGATTCAACAAAGTTCGACCGCACAGCCCCTGTTCGCATTGGTCATATCCGGCAGATTGATTATCTGGTTCTGGACGAGCTGGAACGTAAGGACTTCAGGAAGCTTCTAAAGGAGCATGAAGTACGCCTGATCGAAGCCATGAAGATGGATGTGAATGAGGCCTGATGAAAAGTTGGGGGAGGGATTAGTGCCCTCCCGCCTTTCTCAGGTTCGATATGCGCTCCACCAGTGAAATCTGCTCTGTGGGCGATTTATCCAGCTTGGAAGAGGAGGCGGTTTTAGCCGTGTCCAGTTCTTCGACAAGCTGGTTCAGACGGGGTGGCAGCTCTGTGCTCTCATCAAGAATATGGGCTGCAAGCTTTGCCGCCACCTGCTGCAGTTCTTCGCGCAAGGCTTGGTGCTCGGAACCGGTCGAGCCTTCCTCTGAAAAACTGGATATCTTTCGAGTAAGGTCATCAAGAAGTGCCTGCATTTCGGCACCCGATTCATTTTGATGATCATTATCTATATTTTTATGTGACATAAAGACTTGCTGCTTGAAAGCTTCTGGTTGTTCTTGCGCGGGTGCATGGCCTTGAGGCTGCTCCGCGTGGGAGATCTGTTGCCGGAGTTGGTCCCGCTCTTCCTGAATTGCCGAGTATTTGTCCTTGAGCCGGTTAAAGGCTTCTGACGCCTTTTCCACGGCCTCTTCCGGTGAGGTGGGGGAGTAAATGCGATGGGATTCAGAGGAAATTTCCTCAACTTCTTTGGAGATAGCCGAAGCCAAAGCTGCCAGCGCGCTTTCCTGTGTTTCAGGTTCGGCAGGCATCGGCTGCTCCGAGCGCAACTGAATGACCTGAGCACTTCCCGCTTCCGCATCAATTGCAGAAAAATCCAGATCCGCCGCCCCCTCAGCTTTCTTGCGTTTACGCAAGAGCTTGAGCCCGCCCTTTTTCTTGGCCAGTGCCAGATCGTTCCTAAGGGAGCGTATTTCCTCGGTTTGGGCAAGGCTCTGGGCCTCGCTTACATTTAAAGCGGCGCGGGTTTTTGTCAGCCGCTCATGGGCGACATCCAGTGAGGCTTCCAGTTGTCGCCGTTCTATGGCGAACTGGGCTCTCATATGGTCCCTTGCCATAGAGTTTCTCGCGTAACTGACGGGATTGGATGCTTCGATCGCTTTCTTGGTCAAGCGTACAGCTCGTGCCCAGAAGAGCGGAAGAAGCGCCAGATACAATAAAGAGGCGGTAAGAACGCCTAGTCCTATATAGAGCGCTTTTTCAATCACACAGAATGCCCAGTTCTTCTGGTTGGTGGATGGTTCAAGGTGCAGTGTAGCGCTAAAAAGCAACTGCTCCCCTAAACAATCACTAGAATTTAAATCTATCGTAAAGGCAAATCAATCAGAAGGGGTTCCATGTAGGTGTACGGGTGAATTTCAGGTAACCCATATTCACACCAAGGCGGGCGCCAACACCGGCACGCACCGGCACAACAACCACATTGCTGTTGGAAAGGGCCTGCATTCCAAAGCCGCCAACCATGTAAGCAGAACCTTTGGCTCCCACGTAGCGCTTGAACATGCTGTCCACGTTGGGCAGGTTATAAACCAGCATCATCACACGGCTGCCATTGCCGCCCATGTCCCAGCCGATGGATGGGCCTTGCCAGAAAATTGTGTGGGTTCCTGCATTGCGCGTAAACAACTGGCCTTCGCCGTAGCTGGCACCTGCAAAAAAGGCAGCTGAGCCTTCTTCGCCCAGAATGTACCCGTTTGGCTCGCCATATTTCTGGACGGCCTTTTCAACCACTTTCGCCAAACCGGAAGAGATGGACCCGAAAAAGTGGTGTCCAGCTTCTACAATATCATTCTCGCTATAAGTGCGCTGGTCTGTTGCCTGTTGCGCAGATGCGGTGGAAACGGTTGTGGCAACCATCGCCAGCACCATCAAGAAGGCTGCCAAGTATCCAGTCGTGTGTCTGGGGCTGTATTTCATAATGTCGACCCTCAAAATAATTATCACTCAAATCAGTAGAAATGGACTGAATGTCTTCAGAGCGAGCCCATTCCCGTTAGAAAGTGATTCGAGTTTTAAATCTGATTTATGGTAATATATGCGGCTCTTGCCCCTTATTTCTCATAAATTCAAATGTTTCCTGTGTATTTTGAGGTTTTCTGTGAATTTACAGGTGATCTCTCAGGGGGTGCGCAAGGGAACTCGCTGAATTAAGGGGGACATGAATCGTGGGCTGATATCTCTTTGTGGTTTCAATAGGGGTTCGCCACACCAATAAATTCTTTACAATTGGTTAACAGGCCTTGGCATTCGCCCCCAGCTTATGTAACCCTGCATTGTGGTTAATGAATCGTTTACATGCCTTTAAAACAGGTATCATGGGGCAAAAATGGCTGTTTTAGAAGAACTCTCCTCCCTGGATCTCACTGCATTGGTTGCCAGTCGTGTGTGTCACGACATCATCAGCCCTGTTGGGGCCATCACCAATGGCCTTGAGGTCCTCGATGAGGAGGGCAACGAAGATATGGCCGACTTTGCAATGGATCTTATCCGCAAGTCGGCACGGCAAGCCTCTGCTAAACTGCAATTTGCCCGCCTTGCATTCGGGGCCGCAGGGTCAGCTGGTTCCGAAATTGACTTGGGAGACGCCCATGCAGTTGCCGCAGGTTTCATGGAAAACGAAAAGGCGGAGCTGGACTGGCAGCTGGAACGGATTCTTCTGCCAAAAAATCAGGTAAAACTTCTTTTAAATCTGTTGCTAACTATTAACCAATGCGTTCCTCGGGGCGGTGTCATTACGGTCACCAGTGAGGGTTTGAACGGCCAAAGGATGTTCAAACTGGTCGCAAAGGGGAAAAATGCAAGGGTCGCACAAGTGATTTCCAGTGTACTTTCCGGTGATGCTCCAGAAAGGATTGATGCGCATTCAGTTCAGCCTATCTATACGCGTTTGCTTGCGAAAGAAGAGGGCTTGAGGCTGGAGCTTACCGAAAAGTCTGATGAAATAACTTGCATCGCGCATCCAATCCCGACTTTATAGTGGGCATTATTAACAGTTCTTCAATGTATATTAACTGTTTCACTTAAAAATCATGTCAAAATTATCAAGAGTCGGTCCTTGGTGATTCAGGGCAAGTATTAAGTGTAAGCAGGTGTGACGAATGGACGATCTTCTCAGAGAGTTTCTCACTGAGACTAATGAAAGTCTCGATGTTGTTGATGTTGAACTGGTCAAATTCGAGCAAGATCCCAACAATGCGAGTATTCTGGATAATATTTTTCGCTTGGTTCACACCATTAAGGGAACCTGCGGATTCCTTGGCCTGCCTCGTCTGGAAGCCATTGCGCATGCTGCGGAAACCCTTATGGGGAAATTCCGAGATGGGGTGCCGGTTACGCCTGAGGCTGTCTCGCTTATCTTGAATTCGATTGACCGCATTAAAGATATTCTCACAGATCTTGAAATGGCCGAGGGTGTTGAACCTGAAGGGACAGACAACGATCTGATCAGTGAGTTGGAGCGTCTTTCTCTTTCCGCCGAAATGGGAGGAGAGCTGGATCAAGGGTTTGACGAGGACGAAGATCCTCTTCTCGTGCAAACACTGGAGCGACCTCTTCGTCCCGGTGAAGTGTCCTTGGATGAGCTGGAGCGCGCCTTTCAGGAAGCTGACGTGGAAATTGAGCTGCCAAGTGAAGAGGAGCCTGAAGAAGAAACAGCTTTAGCCCCGGCAGAGCAAACACCAGCAGAGCCAGAGAAGGCCGCAGCCCCTGCCCAAGCGAAAAAGCCGAATGGCAAGGGTGGCCAAAGCGTTTCCAACCAGTCGATTCGCGTTGCTGTTGAGACTCTTGAAAACCTTATGACAATGGTTTCAGAGCTGGTTCTTACCCGTAACCAGCTTCTGGAAATCGTTCGCCGTCATGAGGACAGTGAATTCAAGGTGCCTTTGCAGCGTCTTTCCAATGTGACGGCCGAGCTGCAGGAAGGGGTTATGAAAACCCGCATGCAGCCCATTGGCAACGCATGGCAGAAGCTGCCGCGCATTGTGCGCGATCTCTCGCAGGAACTGAACAAGCCGATCGATCTTGACATGATTGGCGCTGACACCGAGCTGGACAGGCAAGTGCTTGAGCTGATCAAGGATCCGCTCACCCACATGATCCGCAACTCTGCGGACCACGGTCTGGAAGGGCCGGATGAGCGTGTTGCCGCCGGTAAACCGGCCAAGGGCACAATCACTCTTTCCGCATATCATGAAGGTGGCCATATCCTGATCGAGGTCAAGGATAACGGGCGCGGCCTGAACCTTGAGAGGATCAAGGAAAAAGCGCTGGGCAACGGCCTGACCACCGAGGCTGAACTGGACAAGATGTCTGATCACCAGATCTTCAAGTTCATTTTTGCCGCTGGCTTCTCCACCGCGCAGTCCGTCACCAGTGTGTCCGGTCGCGGCGTTGGAATGGATGTTGTGCGCAACAATGTGGAGCAGATCGGCGGGTCTGTGGATGTTCGCTCCATTCAGGGCAAGGGGTCTACATTTATCATCAAGATTCCGCTGACCCTTGCCATTGTATCCACCTTGATTGTGGAGAGTGGCGGCGACCGCTTCGCCATTCCGCAAATGTCTGTGGTGGAACTTGTGCGGGTTCAGTCCAATTCCGAGCACAAAATCGAGCGGATCAAGGATCGCTCTGTCTTGCGCCTGCGTAACAAGCTGTTGCCACTGGTGCACATGTCTCAGCTTCTGGGCGTAAAAGCCGAAGAGGACTTTGACGAAGAGCATGGCTTTATTGTTGTCATGCAGGTGGGTGCCCAGACCTTTGGTGTGGTTGTGGACGCAGTGTTCCATACAGAGGAAATCGTGGTCAAACCCATGTCCTCCATGCTGCGTAATCTGACCATGTTCTCGGGCAATACCATTTTGGGTGACGGGGCGGTGATCATGATTATCGACCCGAACGGCGTTGCAGCCGCAATGGCCAGCCATGGCTCCAGCTCTATGGTTGAAGAGAGTGTTGCAGAGGATGATATCACGGCTCAGGATATGGATGCGCCAATGTCGCTTCTCCTGTTCCGTGCCGGAACTGCAGAACCAAAAGCGGTTCCTCTGTCTCTTGTTACACGTCTGGAAGAGTTCGAAGTCTCGAAAATCGAACGCTCCAACTATCGCGATCTTGTCCAGTATCGTGGCTCGCTCATGCCACTTGTTTACATCGACGAGAAATTGCAGCGCAAAGAAGAGGGCACCCAGTCCATGCTGGTGTTCTCCGACCTCGGCCGCTCCATGGGCTTGGTTGTCGATGAAATCGTGGACATCGTGGAAGACCGGATGCAGATTGAAGTGGCTTCTGAAACGCCGGGAGTTCTTGGCTCTGCCATCATCAAGGGCAAGGCAACGGAAATTGTCGATCTGGGACACTTCCTGCCACTGGCGTTTGATGACTGGTTTGCGCGCAAGGAAATTCACGAGGCGGAAGCCTCCCGTGATCTCCTGTTCATTGATGACAGTGCCTTCTTCCGCAACATGCTGACCCCTGTTCTTAAAGCCGCCGGTTACAAGGTAACCGTATGCGAGAATGCAGCAGCCGCGTTTGAAGTGCTGGAGAAGGGAGCCACCTTCGGGGCCATCGTGACCGATATCGAAATGCCGGAGATCAGCGGCTTCGAGCTTTGCGAAACTTTGCGCCGTGATAACCGGTTCCGCAACCTTCCAATCATTGCCCTGTCAGCCGTTGTGACGCCGTCTTCCATCGAGAAGGGTAGAAAAGCGGGCTTTGACGATTATGTGGCCAAGTTTGACAGACCGGGACTGATTGCTTCCCTGAAAGACGTGTTAACCGGAGAAATCGAGGTGGCAGCATGAGTAATGGGCATGCAATAGGCGCTGGTGAAACAGTGCAGGGCTCAGGCGAAACTGTGCAGTTTGTGACTGTGGTTATTGGCGGGCAGCTGTTTGGTATACCGATCGCGCAGGTTCATGACGTATTTGTACCGGAAAAGGTCACCCGTGTGCCTTTGGCACCGCCAGAGGTGGAAGGGGTCCTGAACCTACGTGGCCGTGTTGTGACCGCAATCAACATGCGCCGACGGTTGAATTTGGAACCGTTGGCCAATGAAGAAGGCATGATGGCTGTTGGCATCGAGTACAAAGGTGAATCCTTTGGTCTCGTTATTGACTCCGTAGGTGAGGTCCTCAGTCTTGCAAAGCAGGAAATGGAAGAAAACCCCTCCAACCTCGATGCGCATTGGGCGGAAATTTCAGGCGGTGTACACCGTCTTTCCGGCCAGCTCATGGTGGTGTTGGATGTGGACAGACTTCTCACCTCGTTGATCGAGCCAAAAGCCGCCTAATTGAAGCATCATCCTACTTAGTAAGAGTATATCTAGATGAAACATTGCCTTGTTGTTGATGATTCAAACGTCATAAGAAAAGTGGCGAAACGAATTCTCGAGGACCTGAATTTTACCACCTCCGAGGCCGCAGATGGTCAAAAGGCGCTGGATCTTTGCAAGGAGAGTATGCCTGATGCCATTCTTCTGGACTGGAATATGCCGGTTATGGACGGGTTGGAATTCCTGACAAAGTTGCGTGAAGAGGACGGGGGCGATGATCCCATCGTCGTGTTCTGCACCACGGAAAATGATGTGGCCCACATTACCAAGGCCATTCGTGCCGGTGCCAACGAATATATCATGAAACCTTTTGACCGTGAGATTATAGAAGCCAAGTTCCAGGAAGTTGGTCTGGTTTAAGTGGGAATAGGCTAACGAGTAATGCTTGGCACACAAAGAAAAACGATAAATTCCGGTGCCTCTGCTGATGCTTCAATCAAGGTTATGATTGTTGACGATTCCGCCGTCATCAGGGGATTGATCAGCAGATGGATTCAGGAAGATCCGGATATGCAGGTGGTTGCCACCCATCGAAATGGCAAATTGGCAACCGATGATATCGAAAAAAGTGATCCGGATGTGGTCATTCTGGATATTGAAATGCCGGTGATGGACGGGCTGACAGCTCTTCCTCTTATCCTTGCCAAGAAAAGGGGCCTCACCGTTATCATGGCCTCCACGCTGACCCGCCGCAACGCAGAAGTCAGCATGCGGGCGCTGTCTTTGGGGGCAACCGATTATGTGGCAAAGCCGGAAAGCTCCAGTCAGGCGGCCTCTTCTTTGGATTTTCGCCGCGAGCTTTTGCAAAAGGTCCGCTCACTTGGAGCACGCAAGCTCAGGCGTGCATCATTAAGGGCTTCGAGCCTGCCGCAACGGCGCATGAGAGCGGAGACAACAGGTCTTCGCCCCTCGGCTGCACCTCAGAATTCCTACCGCCTCAATCCGCGCCTTGCCTTGCAAAAGGCAAAGGCACAGCACGGCGATGAAAACTATTCGCTGCGTTCCATGTCTCCTGTTCTGCCCAAGGTGCTTGCCATTGGCAGTTCAACAGGCGGACCTCAGGCGCTGCATTCGGTTCTTGAGAACATGGGGCCAAGGGTTAAAAGCCTTCCCATTCTCATAACCCAGCATATGCCACGGACGTTCACGACCATTCTGGCTGAGCATCTTGGCAAGAGTGTGGGAATACCGGCCAAAGAGGGAGAACACGAGGAGCCGTTGAAAGCTGGCCACATCTATGTAGCCCCCGGTGGCTATCATATGCGTGTGGGTGCGAAAGACGGCCGGGCAGTTGTGTTGCTGGATGAAACGGCACCCATCAATTTCTGCCGGCCCTCTGTTGACCCGCTGTTTGAAAGTATTGCCGAAGTGTTCGGTTCCGGTGTCTTGGCATTGGTTCTCACTGGCATGGGAGCAGATGGTTCCAAAGGGTCCGTGTTTATTGCAGATAAGGGTGGCAGTGTGATTGCGCAGGACGAGGAAAGCAGTGTTGTGTGGGGTATGCCGGGAGCGGCAGTCAAGGCTGGAAGTTGCAGTGAAATCTTGCCGTTGGACAAAATCGGTCCCCGTCTTGCCAGCATTATAGGAGGGAAGGTCAGATGACCCCTCAAGACTATGAGTTTTTGAGAACTTTTCTGATGAGCCGCTCCGGTCTGGTGCTCTCCGATGAAAAACAGTATCTGGTGGAAAGCCGCCTCGTTCCGATCGTCAGACGGCGGGAGTTCAGTTCCCTGTCAGAACTGATCGGCACGCTTCGTAAACCCGGTACACGGGAGCTGCAAGAAGATGTAGTGGAAGCCATGACGACTAACGAGTCGTTCTTCTTCCGCGATAAAACGCCTTTCGAGCACTTCAAGGCGGAAATGCTGCCTGCCATGCTGAAAAGCAGAGAGGCACGCAAGCGTATCCGAATCTGGTGCGCGGCAGCGTCTACGGGGCAAGAACCCTATTCTTTGTGCATGACCCTCAAGGAAATGAAGGCGAGAACCGCAGGCTTCAACTTCGATATTGTGGGTACTGACCTTTCAAAGGAAGTTCTGGAGAAAGCTCGCTCCGGCATTTACAGCCAGTTTGAAGTACAGCGCGGCCTGCCTATCCAGATGCTTTTGAAGTACTTCACCCAGCAAGAAGAGCTGTGGCAGATTGCACCGGAGCTGCGGTCCATGGTGCAGTGGAAGAAGATGAACCTTCTGGACAGCTTTGCAGGGCTCGGCGAGTTCGACATTGTCTTTTGCCGTAATGTTCTGATCTACTTTGATCAGGCAACGAAAATCGAAGTGTTGCAAAAGATCTCACGGCAAATGCCTGCGGACGGTTATCTGGTGCTGGGAGCTGCGGAAACCGTTGTGGGGCTGACAGATTGCTTTGAGCCTGTACCCAACTTACGCGGGCTGTACCGGCCCAAACAATCCAAGCAGCTCGGCTTGTCGCCGATCGAACAGGTACGCAGCCGCCTCAATGCCATAGGGTAGAGCTGGGCCGGATTTGCGACTTGCATCATGAGCAATAAAAAACCTCGCAGAATTTGCGAGGTTTTTTAATAGGGGATAGGCGGTCGCGTCAGGCGGCTTTTTCCTCAGGCTCTCGCAGAACATATCCGCGGCCCCATACGGTTTCGATGTAGTTTTTGCCAGATGTGGCAGAGGCAAGCTTCTTGCGCAGCTTACAAATAAACACATCGATAATTTTGAGTTCCGGCTCGTCCATACCGCCATAAAGGTGGTTCAGGAACATCTCTTTGGTGAGAGTGGTTCCTTTTCGCAGGGAAAGAAGTTCCAGCATCTGGTACTCTTTTCCTGTCAGGTGCACCCGCTGCCCACCAACCTCAACCGTCTTTGTGTCAAGATTCACAGTCAAATCGCCGGTCACGATCACAGATTGTGCATGGCCTTTAGAGCGGCGCACAATGGCATGAATACGGGCGATCAGCTCATCCTTGTGGAATGGCTTGGTCATGTAGTCGTCTGCCCCGAAACCAAGACCGCGCACCTTGTCTTCTATTCCGGCAAGGCCGGAGAGAATAAGAATAGGTGTTTTGACCTTGGAAACCCTCAGGGTGCGCAAAACCTCATAGCCGGACATGTCTGGCAAGTTAAGGTCTAGCATAATTATGTCATAGTCATACAACTTTCCAAGATCTATACCTTCTTCACCAAGATCAGTTGTATAAACATTGAAATTTTCAGATTTTAGCATCAGCTCAATACTTTGCGCCGTTGCACTGTCATCTTCAATCAACAAAACACGCATGATAGTCCCCTCGTGTTGCCTATCCCGGGCAATCGCGCCGGCCAATAACGCGAACCGATGCAAAGGAATACTGATAACCCAAGTTTTAACCAATATTAATATGGTTAACAGAACTCAATTTGCCCCTGCAAGCATTTTGAGGAAAAGGAGAGCACTCTTCTGGGTACAACCTTACCCAGATGTTAACTTTTGCTATGCAACTTCGGGAAGTTTCATTCCTAAATATTAAGTTAATGAGTTTCCCGTTTTCCTCTTCCTTACGTAACGATTACAGAGACTTTAAGTCGGTTACGCCATTTCTCTCCACAATAGGATTAAACATAAGAGTAAATGATCAGTTACTGTGTGGAATATTTCTTGAGCAGATACTTGGTAACACTTCAAAACGAGAGAAAAACCGAATCAGTTGGATTTTGAAATTAACGTTAGGGAAGAAGAGGTTAATCCCGCTTCTTGTTAACTCTTTATGCCCTAGGGGAAATTAATATAAGTTTTTGCTTGGCACGAAAATAAATGGAAAAATTTCTCAGTTTTTCGAAGTGATGGGGCCATTTATCAATTGTAAATGGTTTTTATTCATAGAATTCTGGCTTGAGTAGAACCGTGTTTACTTGATCATGCTTAAAATACAGGTGCTGGCGAGAGAGCCGATACGGGTCGTGTGATGGCGGAAATTTTAGCCATTAACAAGAACAGAGCTTTAAAAAGGAGACCCATGAATACTTGGAGTGAATTGAATGTACGCATCTCACTCAATCTTTAGTTGGGTGGTCAATAGCGTTGAGATTTAAAAACCCGGTGTGCGCCAATACTTTGGAAATGACTATGGCGTAGGCTAGAGGAATGACTGGAGAGATGCCTATGAAAAAGCGTGAAGGACTTTTAAAGTTAAAGCAGTTCAACGTTGAGGAAAAAAGCAGGCGCGTGGAACAGATTGAAACCATGCTCTCTGAATTCGAGCAGATGGCCGCCGAGTTGCACAACCAGATTACCGAGGAACAAAATCGGGTTGGGATCGACGATGTAACGCACTTTGCCTATCCCACAGTTGCAAGGGCCGCAGCCCAGCGCCGTGATAACATTCTTAACTCCGCCAAAGACCTGCAAGAACAACTGGTGAAAGCAAAAGGCGAACTGGACGACGCGACAGAGGAACTGCGTAAAGTCGAGCTTATGGACGAGCGCGAACAGCTGCGCGAGCGTGACCCCAATACAGACCACGACCTGACCATAGGCGAACCTGAAAAAAGCCGCATAGCCAGCCGCTAGGCGAGCGTTAATGCTTTTAGCGTGCGCACACGCTAGAGGTTCTTGAACCGCTGGAGGTGGGAACAGCCCCGTGTGAGCCATCTGGCCTTGCGCTCTGATAGGGCAGGTCACCTTAGTAGCGCAATGTGAAGAGTGTTTGGCTCCTTGTCAGGAAAACAAACCTCCAAGATATGACGTATTCCGTTTGAACGAATGACTAATAACAGCAGCCATAAAGTATAGTCGTTAGTTTATGGTCTGGATACCGGATCGGAGCTTCGCTTGTCCAGTATGGCCCTAAGGGATTTACCAGATCTGGCCACACATTTCGCCGTCATCCCGGCCAATGAGCCAGAGTCCAGAAGGAGCCCAATAGGTTTGCAATAATGCAGATTGGTATCTGGCGGATATCTGATAAGTCCTCGCTGTGAAAAGTTGAGTGCAGCAGGTCTTGAGATGGTGTATGAGGCGCGGCACTTAGCGCTTGAGTTGTTCTGGTTGAGGCGGTAGAGGAAAAGATGTTTCTGCGCGTTTTCCTATGTTGTGGTGCATGCACCCGGCCAACATGTGAAGCCCGCTCTATTCCTTTTTATAGTATGATCTAGGTATTGAGGGTCCATGCGTTTTTTTCTGAGTTTCGCATTTTACATATTTCTGACCCTTTCCATGGGGGGGATGGCTCATTCGCAGGAGGCCAAGCCGGCTGAAACAGCTCAAAGCCCAGAGGTGGCAACCGAGGCTCTGGTTAAAATTCTGGAGAACCCGCAGGAGCGGGCGAAACTCATAGAGTTTTTGAAAACGAGCGCCGAAAAAAGCGGTGCGAAACCGGTTGGTTCCTCTCTTCTGGAAGAAGAACAAACCATCGCCGCTTTGATCTCATCCCAGTTCAATCTTTTCACGGGCAACCTTATAAAACTGGGGTGGCAGGTTTGGGTCGGGTTGTCCGGCTATGAAAGTTTGGCGGAAGGCCAGCCGAGCTTTAAACAGGGGCAGTTTCTGGCGGGTTTTCAGAAAATTGCTGGTGTGCTTGTTTCCGCTTATCTGGTCTTTTTTCTGGTTCGAAAGGGGGTGCGCGGGCTGTCCAGACGCTTCGAACGGCGTGTGCGGGAGCAGGGGTGGACCCAGCGGCTGGTATTTTTGCTGTTTAGCTCGGGCATGGATTTTATCGCGGTTGCGCTTGGTACGCTTGCTGGGTACATCGCCGCACTGGCTATGGTGGAAGGTATTGCCATTCGCACAATGTCTGTGGTGGAGGAGTATTCCCTCAATGCCTTTGTGTTCATTGAGATGATGCGTATTTTGCTGAATTTCGCTTTTGCCCCCAGCAAGTCCAAGTTTCGTATTTTCCCGTTCTCAGATTTTGAGGCAACCTATTGGGTCCGACATCTGATGGTGGTTGTGATGCTGCTAGGCTATGGAATTGGCTTGTTAAAGCCCGTTGTAGACCATCAGTGGAACGCCAGCCTTGCGGGCAGTGTCGGGGTAACGGTTGCTCTGATTACTCTTATTTATTTCCTGAGCATCATCTGGGTGTCGCGCAAGCGGGTGCGCAGGGCAATCCGGCAGTATATTACCCAGCAAACTTCGCCGGGAATGCTTGCCAATATCCTCACCAGCCTCAGCTTCTTTTGGGGAGTGCTGGCTGCAGCCTATGGAATTACGGTGTTTGTTGTGTGGGTGAGTAAGCCGGAAACTGCGATCTTCTTTATTGGGCGGGCAAGTTTGTATACGGTGATTGTGCTGCTGGGGGCGGTTTTCTGCGCGCTTGCAGCTTCTCAAGCCACGAATAAAGGCATCTCCTTCGGGGAGAATATGCAGGAGAAGTTACCCTCTCTGGAAGGGCGCTTGAATTACTTTCTTCCCTTTTTACTGACCCTCTTTCGTATTGCCGTTGTTATTTTGACGGTGTTTGCCATTCTCGAGATCTGGGGTGCTTCCCACATATGGAGCTGGTTCTGGAAGGGGGGAGGCAGTACGTTCAACAGCCGGATCTCCTCTGCCTTTATGGTCTTGCTGGTGGGGCTGTTTCTCTGGGTGGTGGCTATGTCCTGGGTGGACCTTCAACTGGTGGACCGGGAGGGGTACCGGGTGACCGCGCGCAAGGTGACGCTGTACAACCTGTTCCGCAATGCCTTTACCATTGTGTTTATCGTTATCTTCTCACTGCTGGCCCTGTCTGAGCTGGGAATTGAAATTGGTCCGCTGATTGCCGGTGCGGGGGTTATTGGTCTTGCAGTCTCCTTCGGGGCGCAAAAGCTGGTGCAGGATGTGATAACGGGGGCGTTTATTCAGATAGAGAACGCTATGAACGAAGGTGATGTGGTTACGGTGAGCGGTATCACTGGAACCGTGGAGCGGTTGACCATTCGCAGTGTCCGTCTGCGTGACCTTTCGGGGGTCAGCCATACCATTCCGTTCTCATCGGTGGATACGGTCTCCAACGCCATGAAGGAGTTCTCTTACTTCGTGTGTGTCATGAGTGTGAGTTACGACACTGAAGTGAGTAAAGCGAAACAAGCCATGCAGGAGGCTTTTGACCGCTTGATGAATACGTCGTTTGCCGAAGGAATTGTGGATGTCTTCGAAATGCATGGGGTAACCACGTTTGCGGCCTCATCGGTGGATATTCGTGCCCGCATAAAAACCCTGCCGGGGCAGCAGTGGGCTGTTGGGCGGGCGTACAATGAAATTGTGAAGCAGGTGTTTGATGAGCAGTCCATTGAAATTCCGTTCCCGCAGGTGACCTACCATCAGGCCAAAGATAGCAGTGCGCCTCTTCCCCCGCAGCTTCCAAAAAGATCATGGAAGAATGATCTGGATGAGGGCGGGGCGGAAGCTTAGGTGAGTGCGTTTTCACGCTTGCCCCTTTTTACTTCAAAAACACCCGCATTATGCGGGTGTTTTTGTATGTGCCTTGTTTCATCCTGTCTGGCACACCTCTTCAAATGTTAATCCAGAGATATTAGGTGGCTAAATTATAGGGGTTCGGCTTTTTTCCCATAGGGCGCAAAAAGTTTCGTTGACTTTCGATTTCTTTCGCTTTATTTCGAGAATACGCGTAGGGGGAATTGCTTAAAGCAAGCGCAGATATTTAGCTAAGATTACGAGGGTGAAATGGAAAAGTGCTACGACCTGTTTGTTATCGGGGGTGGTATTAACGGGTGTGGTATCGCGAGGGACGCAGTCGGACGCGGTGCTTCGGTTTTTCTAGCTGAAAAGAATGATTTTGCCAGCGCCACATCCTCGGCCTCAACCAAGCTTATCCACGGCGGTTTGCGTTATCTGGAATACTATGAATTCCGCCTTGTACGCGAAGCCTTGATCGAGCGTGAGGTTCTACTCAACGCGGCGCCGCACATTGCATGGCCGTTGCGTTTCATTTTCCCTCACCATAAAGAACTGCGCCCTGCATGGCTTATTCGCCTTGGCCTGTTTCTCTATGACCACCTTGGCGGCCGCAAGCTTCTGCCGGGCACTACTTCCGTCAAGCTGGATGAAGGCCGCTACAACGAGTCTTTGAAGCCACTGTTCAAAAAAGGCTTTGAGTACTCAGATTGCTGGGTGGATGATGCGCGCCTCGTTATTCTCAATGCGCGTGATGCTGCAGCACGGGGCGCAGATATTCGCCGCGATTGTGAAGTCACCAAAGTCGAAAAAGATGGTAAACGCTGGAAAGTCACCGTTCGCGATACTTTGAGCCATGTTGAAGAGACTATTTTCTCTCGCGCAGTTGTTAATGCTGCGGGTCCTTGGGTGGCAGACATATTGAACACGGCGCTGGGCCGCAGTGACACCTCCAAAGTGCGCCTTGTTAAAGGCAGCCACATCATTGTTCCAAAGCTATATAATCACGATCGTTGCTTCATCTTCCAGAACAAAGATGGTCGTATCGTCTTCTCGATTCCCTATCAGGACGAATTTACGCTTATTGGTACAACGGATGTGGATTACGACAGTGATCCAGGTGACGTTGCCATCAGTGGTGAAGAAGTTCAGTACCTGTGTGATGCCGTAAGCGAATATTTCGAAACTCGTGTCATACCCGAGGATGTGGTTCATACCTATTCAGGTGTTCGCCCGCTTTATGACGATGGCGCAAGCGAAGCAAAAGCTGCCACCCGCGACTACGTCTTGGAGTTTGAAGGCGGAAATGGTGATGCCGGCCTCTTGAACATCTTTGGCGGCAAAATCACGACCTACCGCCGTCTAGCTGAATCTGCCCTTGAAAAGCTCACGGACTTCCTTCCGGCCGGTGAGAAAAAGTGGACAGCTGGCGCGTCTCTTCCCGGCGGTGATTTTGGCCCATTGGAGTTTGACCGCAAACTACGTGACTTCATGGTTTCCTATCCGTTTTTGGATAACAAACACAGCAAACGCATGCTGCGTGCCTATGGTCTGGATGCCTGGAAGGTTCTTGGAAATGCCAAAAGTCATGGCGATCTTGGAGAGCAGTTCGGTGGCGACCTTTATGCTGCGGAAGTAGACTGGCTGGTTCAAAACGAGTGGGCTCGCACTGCCGAGGACATTTTGTGGCGTCGCAGCAAGCTGGGTCTGCACCTTGCCAAAGAAGCTCAAGATAAGCTAAGCACCTACCTCGAACAATTGCGCATTGCCGCTTAAGTTTGTGGGGAGCATGGTGCCGGGGTAGATTCGGGCCGGCACCAAAAGCAGATTAAATAGGTTTATTGGGGGCCATATGGCCTTGCGGGAGGGATGGATGAGCGGTTGGATTCTGGCCATTGATCAGGGCACAACATCAACACGGGCAATTATCTTCAATGATGCCTTTGAGATTGTCGGGGTTGGTCAAAAAGAGTTTGACCAACACTTTCCCCATCAAGGCTGGGTAGAGCATAACCCTGAAGACCTGTGGGAGACCACAGTTGAAACCTGCCGCGAGGCGCTGAACGCGGCGCAGATTTCCGCCAAAGACATTGCAGCTGTTGGCATCACCAACCAACGGGAAACCACCGTTGTATGGGATAGAACCACCGGCAAACCCGTTTATAACGCTATTGTCTGGCAAGACCGGCGCACTGCCAATTTCTGCGCAGGGCTAAAAGCGCGCGGGCTGGAAGAAACCTTCACCAAGAAAACCGGCCTGCTGCTTGATCCTTATTTCTCCGGCACCAAGGTTTCCTGGATTTTGGATAATGTTGAAGGCGCGCGCGAAAAGGCCGAGGCTGGTAACCTTCTGTTCGGTACCGTGGACAGTTGGCTTATCTGGCGCTTTACTGGCGGCGCGTCCCATGTGACGGATGCTACAAACGCCTCTCGTTCGCTGATCTTCAATATCGAAGAGAACTGCTGGGATAGCGAGCTGCTGGAAATCCTGAATATTCCGCAGAGCATGTTGCCGCAAGTTAAAGACTGCGCTGACGAGTTTGGCACAATTCCGGCTGACCTGTTCGGCGCTGAGCTGCCAATTCTTGGCGTGGCAGGGGACCAGCAGGCGGCGACAATTGGTCAGGCCTGTTTCAAACCGGGTATGATCAAGTCTACCTATGGCACAGGCTGTTTTGCCCTGTTGAATACCGGGCAGTCTTTGGTGCGCTCCCAGAACCGGCTGCTGACCACTATCGCCTACCGCTTGAACGGTGAAACAACTTATGCGCTGGAAGGCTCTATCTTTGTGGCGGGTGCCTCTATCCAGTGGCTTCGTGACCAGTTGAAAATCATCGACAACTCTGCGCAGTCCGAGGAAAAAGCCCAACTGGCTGACCTTGAAAGCGAAGTTTATGTTGTTCCGGCGTTTGTTGGCCTTGGCGCGCCCTATTGGGACCCGGACGCCCGCGGGGCAATTTTCGGGTTGACCCGCTCAACAGGCCAGAATGAGATTTCCAAGGCAACTTTGGAAAGCATCGGCTATCAGACCTTTGATTTGATCGAAGCCAAAGAGGCGGACACGGACGGCATTTTTGCCCATGGAACAGTTCTGCGTGTTGATGGCGGTATGACAGCGTCCAACTGGGCCATGCAGTTCCTCTCCGACACCTTGAATGCACCGGTAGACCGTCCGGTGGTTCAGGAGACCACGGCCCTTGGTGCTGCGTGGCTGGCAGGAATGAAAGCAGGTGTGTGGCCGGACATGGAAGAATTCTCCAACCGCTGGCAGCTGGACCAGCGCTTCGAGCCAAAAATGGCCGAGGAAGAGCGCACCCGCAAACTGGCCGGCTGGAAAGACGCCGTCCGACGCACCCGCACCAACGCCTAGGGTGATTTAAAGAAACATCGGGAACTACTTTCAACCAACCACTTGAAAGCAGTATATTTAAGCCTTGAGGCCTTCTTTAGAGGGGCCTCAAGGCTTTTTTTATTGGTTGCCCGCTTTAGCTCTCTGATTTTGCCCCGTTGTGGGCAGTGACCCAATCCAGAATAAACCAGAAAAAGAGAGGGACAGCGAAGTTCGAAGCACTTATGACAATTGGCAGGAGTGGGTGAAAGCCATGGATCGGCCCGGCAAATAAAGCAAACTCTGCAAATCTGGGTATAGTAATCGCGAGAAGAAAAAAGTGATAGGCACTCATGGCTGCGATTAGTATCCAGCGTTGAGCTCTGGTAACAAACGGGAAATCGCTTTTCAGATAAAGCCAGATCCCAGCCCAGGTGATGATCACAATGATCAGAAGTGGGATATATTCTATAACCACCACTGGAAGTGGATAAAAAGCTCTACAAACCAGAATGTCCCAATTGGACAAATCTATGTAGTTACCACAGAAGCCTTGGGGCTCTGTGAGAGACCCCCATATACCTACATCGTTCAAGAAGAGCTGAGAGAAATAATTTGCAAAAATGACTTGGCCGATTGTGTAGGTTAAAAAACAGGTAATCAGCCATATGGCTATTGGGTTATATGTCAAACGCTTGAAGCTAAAGTTCATCACTGTATCCCGCAGTCTCCTAAAATAACGATGATTGAGTGTATATCGGAATTTATCACAATTAAAGATTGAGGGGGCCGTCTCTGGGAATTACATGTTTCCCCTAATGAAGCAGTATGTCGCACGCACATATTCGCTTTTGCAACTTAGAACTGATCTAAATCAACGGATGACGTAATCGTCACATGTACCTTGAAGGCGTTGTGGGAGCTTTTTAAAGGGAGACAACGTCATGAAAGCTCTATTTGCCATTCCAGCCGTCATGCTCGCCAGTGTATCGTTTGCCGAAGCTGGCCCGTTATTGGAGGAAGCCCGCTCTTATTTCGAGCCTCTTCCCTCAACTATTCCAAGCGTGCAGGGGCACCGCATTACCCCAGAGAAAATAGAACTGGGCAAAGCTCTGTTCTTTGACCCCCGTCTGTCTGCCTCAGGTGTATTCAGCTGCAATTCCTGCCACAACATCGCAACGGGCGGTGATGATAATATGGAGGTCTCCATCGGCCACGGCTGGCAAAAGGGACCGCGCAATTCGCCAACGGCTTTCAATGCCGTCTTCAACGAAGCCCAATTCTGGGACGGGCGCGCCAGTGACCTGAAGGAGCAGGCCAAAGGTCCTATTCAGGCGAGTGTGGAAATGGCCAACACCCCTGAAAATACAGTGGCAACTCTGAAAAGCATGCCTCAGTATGTTAAATGGTTCGAAGAAGCTTTCCCCGAAGAGACGACACCCGTCACTTTTGATAATGTTGCCAAGGCCATTGAAGCTTTCGAGGCAACCTTAATCACGCCCGCCCCGTTTGATGCCTATTTGAATGGAGACGAGGAGGCCTTGTCCCCGCTGCAACAAAAAGGTCTTCAAGCCTTCATGGATAACGGCTGCGCTGCGTGTCACAGCGGAGTGAATGTGGGTGGTCACGGCTATTATCCGTTTGGCTTGATCGAACGTCCGGGCGCCGACGTCTTGCCTCTGGATGACAAGGGCCGCTTTGCCGTTACAAAAACTGCAGATGATGAGTACGTTTTCAGAGCGGCTCCCCTGCGCAATGTGGCGCTCACTGCTCCGTACTTCCATTCCGGTAAAGTCTGGGATTTGAAAGTCGCCATCCAGATCATGGCGGAGTCCCAACTGGGTGTGAGCTTGGAGGAGGACGAAAGCGAAGCTATTCTCGCCTTCTTGGAATCCTTGAACGGGCAGGTTCCTGACGTCACAATCCCAATACTCCCGGCCTCCACCGCCACAACCCCGCGGCCCATCGACCAGATACTGCCGCTCACACAATAACCCCGCCAAAAAAAGCTGTCGGCCCCATCCCCCAACAATGGGCATGGGGCCACACGTATCTTTCAACCACGCTACCCCAATCCCACCTCCCCCTCACTCCAGACGGGAGAGGGGGATAATCTTTTGCGGAGAGGGGATAAGTCGGGCGGGTGTGCGGAGCGGTAAGGGTGTTTGGTCTGTACTCCAGCCGGCCCACGCTCTCCTCTCAGGTCCTGTTTCAGGTTGATCGTAAAGGGCCTACTCTTTCGCGGCCAGATCCTGATTGGCCTTTTATATGGACATTTCCTCGCACAAAGCCGGTCGCTGAGCGTACACTTTGCGGTGAAATTCCAGCTTTTGCCCGAACTTGAGAGTGCACTCTCGATCTAACGGTTTGTTCGGAGGCAGGTTTTGGCTGAAGCGCTCCTGTCGCTCTTTGTACGCATTTCATAAAATCTGCTCATGCTCTGCCATTTGAGTAAGCACTGGCCGCTCACGGTAACAGGCGGGAGTAAGTCTCTTCCCAATTCCGGTTTGCCAACCTTAGAGCAAGAAGGGGAAGAGGGGGATAACCGCCGCTCCATCATACCCGTCCAGCATTCGCTTCATATGCTACCTCTTCGATCTCAGCAGTTCATTCTAACGGTCTGAGCCCACTGGTTTGGCAAATACTTTTGAATAGTCCGTCCGCCATCTCGGGTCTTGTGCTTGGAGTGTTAATGAACCTGCTGGTCTTTTGCCTCTTCCCCAAGAGCAAAATCTGGTTTGAAAGGTGAAGGGTGAGCGGACTGTCCATTTCACTCTTCTGTTGCGCTCTTATAGTTACCTCCCAACCT